>DQCG01000582.1 GCA_003533825.1 Phycisphaerales bacterium | reverse complement strand
TACTGGCGTTTGTATGCCGCTCGTAAAGAGCTTGAAGTACGTCGGGAACAGTATAAACTTGCTCAGGATCAACTCAGCCACGCAAGAAAGAAGGTTGCCGCGGGATCGTCGCCAAAAATCGAAATTGTGCGAGCCGAGGCGGGCCTGGCCAGTCGCCTTGAGGCCGTCATTAACGCTGAAACCGCGGTCCAGAACCGACAACGAGACATCCTGAGCATCATGAACCAGGCCGATACGCCGCTGGAGGCCGCCGTGGATATTGTGACAGAAACCGATTCGAATCCATTGGGTCTGGAACTGGACGATAAGCAGCTTGCCGAACAGGCCCTGGCCAATCGAATGGAAATGATGGAATTAGAGCAGCGTTTGACCATCGATGACCTCAACATCGAGGTGGCTCGCAATGCACTTTTACCGAACCTCACGTTAAGCTACACATATACAGCAAGAGCACAGGACGGCTCCTTACGCAGCACATTTGAGGACCTCTCGGGAAATTCATTCGATGGCCATTCGGTCGGGATTTCTACCGCCATACCTTTGGGTAACCGCGCAGCCAAAGCGCGTCTGCAGCGATCGAAGCTCGAAAAAATACAGGATATATCCTCGCGTGACAGATACCGGCAGATCATCCGGCAGGAGGTTTATGCGGCCGTCAACGAATTACAAGGAAGCTGGCGCAGGATTCTTGCCGCCGAGCAGGGCGTTACGGCCGCTTACAGGGATTATGAGGTCGAACAATCGCAGTTCGAGCTGGGTATCAGCACAAGTACGAATGTTTTATATTCCGCAACAGGACTTGCCGATGCGCAGCTACGAAGGATTTATGCTTTTGCCGATTATGAAATCGCCCAGATATACCTGGCCCGCGCCACCGGCACTCTTTTAGGTCATGGACAGATCCTCATAGCCTCCGTGGATATCGATGCAATGAATCCTTGAACCGATTATTCGCCGCTGAGATATGATGAATAATATCGGCAATGTATCTTATACTAACCGGGATTTCCCATTTACATTTCACTTCGAATTATCTTAATCTTCCAATAGATACTTTGAACGACTTGTACGAAGAGCTGTGTCCAGTGAGCTTTCGGTTGGAGGGATGGGACCAAAAGATTCTGATATACCCGTTGCTTATGTGGTCAATAACCGTACAATTCTTGTACTGTTACTTCTTTTTATTATTGCAGTATATGCTCGGAGTTGTCACAATACTTCATAGAGCAATTGTTTGAAATTTATGACAATTCATAAAATGCCAAGACTTGTAATGAAAGGACAGCCAATGAAAATGTTACTCAGTGCAATGTTACTTTTGAATGTAACTATGACAGGACAGCCTCTCTTTGGACAACAATTTCCAGCGGTTTCAGAGAATCAACGTATCGAAATGCTAAAGCACCCAACTAACAGGCCGGTCCGTATGGTGTTTGACACGGACACCTATAATGAAATTGATGATCAGTTTGCCCTCGTTTACGCATTAATTTCACCTGAGTTGGATGTGAAAGCTGTTTATGCCGCTCCTTTCAAAAATAATAGATCAAGTGGACCGAGAGACGGCATGGAAAAAAGTTATGAAGAAATATTAAGAATCCTGCGTAAATTAGGCAGGTCTTCAGAGGGCTTTGCTTTCAAGGGCAGCACGAGTTACCTGACGGATCTCCGCAATCCGGAAAGGAGTCCGGCCGCAATGGATTTGGTTGAAAGGGCAAAGAAAAGCAGCCCTGAAGATCCTCTCTATGTTGCTGCCGTGGGGGCAATTACAAATATCAGCAATGCTATCCTGATTGATCCGGCCATAATTCAAAACATCGTAGTTGTGTGGCTTGGCGGTAATGGTCACCATTGGCCACATCAAAGAGAGTTCAACTTCAGACAGGATTTGAATGCTTCCAGAATCATTTTTGATAGCGGTGTGCCTTTTGTGCAATTACCTTGTACTCCTGTTGTTACCCATTTCACAACTACCGTACCTGAAATGGAGCGACATGTAGGGGGCAAGGGGGAAATTGGCGATTACTTACTTAAGATTTTTAAGGAATATAGAAAAGATCATTTTGGGTGGTCCAAAGTACTTTGGGATATGACGGCAATTGCCTGGATTGTTAACGATAAGTGGCTGCCGTCTGATCTTGTGCACAGCCCGATTGTAACCGATAATTATACTTTCAGTTTTGACCGATCAAGGCATCTGATTAGATCCGTAAATTTTGTTCACAGGGACCCGATATTCAGAGATTTCTTTACAAAGCTGGATAAGCTGTCAAAAAAGTAGTCTTATTGTGCATAGCTATGAAAACATCAATATACAATAGGCAATATATTCAAAGGTTTTATGATGAAGATTATGAAAATTAATCGCCGTAAGTTCTTAAGAGGAGCAACTTCCGCCACCGTGGGGATGATAAGTTTTCCTCATATTGTTCCTTCCTCGGCCTTAGGCAAGGCTGGCGGTATAGAGCCAGGCAACCGGATTACTATGGGTTTCATCGGCGTGGGTGGCATGGGTACGAATAATATGAGGGCGTTTCTGGCTCAGTCTGATGTGCAGGTCGTTGCTGTCTGCGATGTAACAAAAGCCAGTAACGAATATGGCCACTGGTATAAGAAGGGGTGGCAAGGCGCCTGGTTTGGAAGGGGGCCCGCCCGGAAAATCGTCGATGATCATTATGCTCGAAAGAACCAGTCCGGTCAGTACGAAGGATGTGCGGCGTATATTGATTTTCGCGACTTGCTCGCGAGGGATGATATCGACGCTGTTTGTATCACGACACCCGATCACTGGCATGCAATCCCGGTCATCAGGGCGGCTGCGGCGGGTAAGCACATCTACTGCGAGAAACCCATGAGTTTAACGATTGCCGAAGGTAGGGCTATGATTAAAGCTGTCCGGCGACATGGTGTTGTTTTCCAGACTGGGACCCAGCGGCGGTCGAGCCAGCAGTACAGGTTCGTGTGTGAATTGATCCGCAACGGTCGAATCGGCCGACTCAAGAAGGTCGTCGCGACCATTGGGGCAAATAACAAGGAAGCGCCCGCCAGGGACTGGCAGCCGATGCCCGTGCCGGAGGGATTCGACTACGATATGTGGCTGGGGCCGGCGCCCTGGGCTCCGTATCACAAGGACCGTTGCCTTTATACTTTCCGCTTCGGCCTGGATTATTCCGGCGGCCAGACAACCAACCTGGGGGCGCATGCCATCGACATTGCCCAGTGGGCCAACGGCACGGACGATACTGGGCCGGTCGAAGTGGAAGATCTGGGCGGCGAGTTTCCTGAGGATGGCCTGTTTACGACCGCTACGAAGGTGCATTTCCGCGCCCGATATGCTAACGGTGTCGAGCTGATTTGTAAAACGCAGCCTGGAGGTCCGCTTCGTTTTGAGGGGACTGAAGGTTGGATTCAGATTCAAAACGAAAAGCCCACATACCACCCTGAGTCTCTGAAAACATCCGTAATCGGGCCAAATGAAATCCACCTTTACCAGAGCAACGACCATCACCGCAACTTCATCGACTGCGTCAAGGCGCATCGGGAGACGGCAGCACCGGTTGAAATCGGCCACCGCTCCGTCACTATCTGCCACCTTGGTAATATCGCCATGACACTCAAGCGCAAGCTCGAATGGGACCCAAAGAAGGAATGTTTTATCAATAGCGAACAAGCCAACCGAATGCTCTCTCGCTCGATGCGCAGCCCATGGAGCCTGTGAGTGAGGATAAACCTCGACATTAACAGGTCGATAGAACCAAAAGTCCGGTTTCATTGCGATTGGATAGTTGAGCAGATATAAACAGGAAATCCAGGCTAAGAAAGCTGCATGAAGGATTTCTCAGATTATGGAGGTCGGAAGTGACAAAAGGCAGAAGAACAGGCGCGTTGCTCTTTATTACACTTATCATCGGTTTGTTGTCGATTGATATCTGTTTTGGAGAGACAATGACATATCCGCATCGAGGATTTTCTGAGGTGTCTCTAAAAACCGGCGGCAGGCTAATCAATCCCTACATGGATGTGAAGTTCGAGGTAGTTTTTGAGCGGCCTGATCGTTCGAAAGTAGTGGTTGACGGTTTCTATGATGGTGAAAGCACCTTCAAGGCCAGGGCTTACTGTGACACGATAGGGAGATGGCGATGGAGGTCTTCTTCCAATATTGAGGATCTGGACAGGAAAAGCGGTGCATTCGAAGTCAAAGCCTCATCTCTCAAAGGAAAGCTGCGACTGCACATGAAAGACCCGCGTCAGTTTGCTTATGATAACGGCCAGTGGTTCCTGCATATCGGCGATACAGGGTATAGGTATGTAACACAGACTGAGCCAAAATGGAGAGAATATATTGACCAGGCGGCTCAAATGGGAGCTACCAAGATAAGAACATGGTTCTGTCAGGGGCGGTCGGATGTTCAAATTCTTTTCTCAAATGAGCGAAAAGAGTTGAATCTTGCATACTGGCAGGAAATCGATAAACGTTTAAGGTATGCGTTTGAGAGGCACCCACATATAATATTCGAGTTGATCCCATACGGTGAAGATACGGCAGAACTGCACAGGTATGATAGAAACGATGAGGGGGCGAAACTAATAGCGCGCTATGCGCAAGCAAGGTTTTCGGCATTGCCAAATATCTACTGGTGCATATCGAATGATCGTGAGATTGTCTCAGGTGGCAAGCTTACCGGCAGGAAGGTTCTTCGAGAGACAATCGACAAGATCGGAAAGGATATGGCGGCGAGGGAGCCGTGGGGAACACTCATTACAAATCACCAGAGCAGATGGAAGGGATACGATTTTACAGATGAGGCGTGGTCGGATATTATCACGCTCGAAGATCTGGACCAGGTCGATGGGAGAATATTCAAAGAATACTACGGCAAACGGGCAGTTCCTATGGTGCTGGACGAGGATCGCTACGAACACTGGCGGAATCCGAAGCACGACCGGTATTACTTTCGACGGCTGATGTGGGTATCCCTTCTTTCCGGCGGGCATGCCACATACGGGGGCCTGAAAACGTATGAACCGTATGACAGCAATACTGCGGGCATGCAAGGCTATTTCGATGCTATAGCCGAGGGCATACTTGAGCATGGGGCGGACGACTTTATACACATACACAAATTCTTCAAAGACAGTAACCTGACGTTAGTTAACATGAAGCCCGACGACGCAATAGTTGGAAATAAGCCGGGATGTTTCAAGTGCATCCGTAACGACAAGGCATATATAGTCTATCTGGCCAATCCCGACAACTCCAAACTGGGCGAGGCAAATGTTAGCCCGGGAACTGCGAATGTCGTGATTCAACTGCCGGATGAAACCTTCACAGTAAGATGGTTTAATCCAGGAAGCGGCCGGTGGACAGACGCAAGGAGCGTACCGGGAAATAGACAAATACTAACTGCGCCTGCCGGAGGTGATTGGATTCTTTTGTTGAGGTCGGAGCATTCACCAAGCCTAAAAGGACCGTTAAGGGTCCATCCGGAGAATCCAAGATATTTCACGGATGGCTCGGACAAGGCAGTGTTTCTGACGGGTTCGCACACGTGGGCTAATTTACAGGAACGGGGAGTAGAGGGTAAGACGCCAGACTTTGATTATGAACGATATCTGGATTTTATGCAAACGATGGGCCACAATTTCATGCGGATGTGGAGATGGGAACACGCACAGTGGATGCAGTTTGTGCCGGACGAAACTCTGATTCGATACAAGCCGATGGCTTATATACGAACAGGCCCGGGCAAGGCGATCGACGGAAAACCCAAGTTCGATCTGACGCGGTTCAATCAGGCTTATTTTGACCGGCTTAGAAGGCGGGTTGTCGCGGCAGGTGAGCGAGGTATATATGTCAGTGTCATGCTCTTCCAGGGATTCAGCATAGAGCAGAAGGGAACAAAGGGTATCGATACGAAAAAGGGTAACGCCTGGGATGGGCATCCATACAATCTAAAGAACAACATAAACGGCATCAATGGGGACATAAACGGAAATGGAGAAGGCGAAGAAACACATACTCTCAAGATTAAACAGATAATTCGACTGCAGGAAGCTTACATTCGCAAGGTTGTCGATACTCTGAACGACCTGGACAATGTCTTGTGGGAGATCAGCAATGAGAGTCATACCGGCTCAATAAAGTGGCATTACTATATGATCCGATTCATCAAGGAATATGAGGCAACAAAACCTAAGCAGCACCCGGTTGGAATGACCAGTTCGCCAATTAATAATCCGCCGCTATTTGCAAGCCCCGCTGATTGGATTTCACCCAACGGTAAGAGCTATCTCAGCAATCCTCCGGATACGAAGGGCAGTAAAGTAATAATCGTAGATAATGACCATATAAATCCCTGGAACAGCGATCCTGAATGGGTATGGAAGAATTTTATGCGAGGCAACTATTTCATCCTTATGGATCACTATAAAGATTTTCGGATAGGCTCACCTAAAAGGCCTGAGCCAAAACATGACCCGGCACGCAGGGCAATGGGTATAGCAAGGAAGCTTTCCGAGCGAGTTGATTTGGTATCGATGACGCCGCAAAGCGATTTGGTTTCAACCGGATATTGTCTGGCTAATCCCGGCCGGAAGTACCTGGTTTATCAACCCGGAGAGACACATAAAAGGCTCACTCTCACTCTAACAGATGGTAAATACTCGGTTGAATGGATAAACCCATCAAGCGGCAAAAGCCTTAAATCGCAAGACCATAATGCAAAGACCGGCACTAACATATTTGTACCCCCGTTCAACGGTTCAGCCATCTTATATTTACAAAAGAGGTTAAACTAATAATTCCAAATGTTGAAAAACGCCACAATACTTTGGTGACATTATGTCGCTGTTTTGACTCCACAGATGTCAATTCTTATGAATTATGAAGGCATCAAACATTAGATTCCTGCCGACAGCGAGTGCCCAATCCGAAGCTCGGCCCAGGTGAATCGTGTGAATGCCTGCGGTTAGAGTACCCCTATCGATTTCACAGTAGTCCATCTTGGTGTCCACCGAGGTCACTGGTTGGCTGCCCGGCATGCCGTTCAGATCGACTGTTATCGAGTCCGCATCTTCAACAAAGAAAACGAAGTGTTTCTTGTCGGTGGTGACCAGGCAATAGCCTGTAGCTCCGCTGACACGACTATTATCCGGCAACATGCTCAGTTTCAGCCGTCCATTTTTCCAAAATTCCTGGTGGGTTCGGAATGCCCGTTTGATCGAATCGGGATGGTACCCGCACGGGCCATTTGCCTGGAATGGTCCGTACTTGTTGAATCGGTCCGAAAAGTGACCAAAGAACCCACCCATTCCTCCGGCCATGGTCTCCCACCAGATCAATCGGCGGCAACCGGTTTCGTTGAGCCTATCCGGGTCGGGGACTCTTGACGGCCAGCACTTCCATCGGTTATACGTGTGGCGTTCCTCATAGATCGAAGGCTTGTTTCTGTAAGCCTCCAAATTCTGCCTGATTTCCCGATAATCGGCTGGTCCCTTGTCAGTTGTCTCCAAATCGTAAGGATTGCCTCCGAATCCGGCGTATGAGTTCGCACCCAAGCTGTCGTCTTGCCATCCCCGTGATGTCAAGATGTGCGGCCAACCCATCGTACGGTTCATTTGGTCGGCCCACCAGGCCGTGTCCGCCTCTGCGTTAGGCATTTCTATGGTGTCAAAACCCAAGTTCATGCTCCATCCGGGCAATGGTCCCAGTCGAGCAGCGATGTAACGGATAAGCCGCTTGTGTCTCTTGCCCCTGAATCCGTCGCCGAGGTGATTGGGTGTTTGTCGCCGGTCGTTGTCCCCCCAGGCCCAGATGTGTATTCGTCCGCCTTGTTCGTGTGCGTACCTGATGGCAAGTTCAAGGGTGTCAAACAGTGCTAAATCGGGTTGGTCCAGTTCGGCATCTGCGCTGCCGGAGAAATCATTAATGCTCAGAGCACCCATCCGGAACCAACTGTAGAAGACCGCGAAGAAGTATATGTCAAAACCGTTTTCGCGGGTGTTGTTCCAGTAGTCGGCGATAAGACCCGACCGGTTCGGATGCCCCAAGATCCTTGAGGAGTGCTCGTGCTGCTGCTCATAGTCCTGCTGGTTCATAAAAACCTGATAAACATATCCCTCCAGGTGGTCCACATCTTCAACCATGATTGCGTACTTATTCCCAACATGTGTCAAAAATCCCTTCATATCAGAGTTGGCCTGTGGACTTACGGTCACAGATCCCGTGTGCCCGTCCAGATCTGAGTTAACACTGGACGTCGATATGCTCCAGTTGCCTGTTCGCGTTCCTGTAAAACGGAACTTCCACGTGTCTCTTCCGACGTAGAACATCTCGGTCGTACGTGTCTCTTTGGCGTGTGTAAAGGTTGCCGTTGCCACGAGATCGAAGGGATTCCCGGACCAGGTCGTGTTGGTCAGGCTATATTCTTCGTATTCCCACATACGGGCGCAGCGGATGCCAAGATTTTTCGCATCTGCGCAGTTGGTAAGAACAGCTACCAAAGCCGGCAAGAGAAGACAGAATGTTGGTTTCTTACCTGACAATTGTCGCTACCCAATGCGAAGAACCATCCGGGCGATCAATAATAACCGTGCTTCCGCCCGATATGGTTGTGGTTGATTCGAAGTTACCCGTGCCAATATTAATCCAGTTAAGTTTAAACTTCGTATCCGGATAACTATCCAACTTCAGACCAACTGATCCGCCGCCGTTCTTTGTGAAATAGAGAATATAGGCTTTCCCCGGATCGGCCGCTAAGTAAGCCTCATCAGACTGTCTGTTCGTCAAAAGGTCAAGCCTGGGCTCGACGTCCCAAAACTTCACTTTGCTTTCGACTTTCCTTGTCGCGCTAATGCAGTTCTTCGACGTAGTGCACAAACCTATCCCTGCTGTAGGACGATGAAACCTCACTCCGGCCACGCCGGCTATTAGATTGCGCCACCATTCCTCGATTCCGTTGTCAGAATCTCCCGGTTTGAATCTACTCCAGGGTTTGCCGTCCAGGGCAAGGTCATTGCCGTAAATTTTGGTCATTTGCAGCAGATAGGGGGGATTCATTTTCCTCGCTGCATCGGCTATCCATTTAATCGTGTTCCAATGCGCTTCGTCCGCATGCCTGCTGTTGGCCTGAGACACGTCGACATAATCGTATTTGCCGCGATTGCTTAGCTGATATGTAAGTCCACGAGAGCTTTCTGCCCTGAAGACATCGTCAAACATATCCGTAGTTGACACGCTCTTTCCCCGGGCACTTGCTTTATCTTCAATAAATTTCATCCAGTACTGTCCCCATGCCGGGTCTGTGTGTGTTTCATTGTTCATGCAATACAGCACATTGTTGTAACGCAGCGTGATTGAAAGCAGCCTGGCGATGAATTTGTCCTGATAACTCCGAACCAGGTCATATTTCTGTTTCCTGGACTTCGATGCGTTCTCATATTTCGGATGCCCCGGTATCCCTTCAAGAAAAGGATGGTTGTTGTATGAGCGGTACGATGCTGCTAATCCGGATGATGCCGTCGTGTAGTTTGTGTTGTTCTTCGGATTCCATGGACTCACTGGCCAGCCCCCCCAACTGCCATCGATCCAATCAAACCTGTCCCAGACTTCCAACTGAACAATAATATCGCGTTTCTTCGCTTCAGCTACAAACATCTCTATACGCTTCCAGAAAGGGCCGGTCATTGCGTTGAGATCGTACTTATTACCTGATTTGGCGCAAAAATCAAATCCCTGTACTCCGGCCGCCATCCCCGGGTCAAGTACACAGCGAAGATAGTTCCCCCCAGCGGTTACCAACTCATCCATGGCGTTTTTGATTTGCGCGGGTGTACTTACGCCTTGATTATCTTTGTCGTTGTCTGTGTCGTGATCTATAAACGGATTATGGCCGTGATTCCAACCGCCGAGCAACAGTACACGCTTACCATTATATTTCCAGTAGCGCCCATCGATGGTAATCTGAGCGAAAACGGAACTGCTCCATGTGATAGCGATAATGAGTCCCATGAGTATACGTGGGCCATTTTGCCACTCCGTTTTCATGAAGGTCCATTCCGAAGCCTCAATTGATTCCATCTCGCTGCCGCCGGAGAGGCTAATATCTCGGTTACCCCGGCTCGGTTCTTGCGTATCTCTCATTGTTGCTCCTTTCGATCTAAATAAGCGACATTAGCAGATTCACCATGTCTATTATAATTGTATCGTGAAGCCAAAAAGCTGTCAAGATAAGCTATGGACGCCGGCAGATATATCGTAACTTGAATGACCTAAAGAAAATTGTTATGGCAACAAACGATACACTCATATTGAAAAGCATCATCAGTTTTCCCAACTTTAGTCCTCTAAAAATAGCTTGTATTGTCACTATGAAGTTTGTTATAATTATAGCAGATAAGCATACCGGCGAAACTCGTTATTTCGCTTTGAAAGAGAAGGGCATAGCTTTATGCACAAACAATATGGTTTTACGTTAATAGAGCTTTTAGTGGTAATTGCCATCATTGCATTACTGATGGCGATATTGATGCCGGCTTTACAGCGGGTAAGGAAACAAGCCAGGAGTGTTGTGTGCCAAAACAGGCTCAAACAGTGGAGTTTGTACTTTGCGATGTACGTCGAAGACCATGATGGCCGGTTCATGGAGGGCCATACGGCCCAGCCTCAGGCCAATCGCTGGGTCAGCGCACTTGGGGACTACTATAAATGGGATGACGAATTTACCTGTTGCCCGAACGCGACGAAACCGTGGATTGATGAAAATGGTGTCAGTGAGGGAGCCGAGGGAACGAACGTTGGTGTAACCATGGCCTGGGGCTACATGAACCAGGATCACTGGGCCAAGCCAATTAAGGGAAGTTACGGAATCAACGGCTATTGTGTTGATATCCAGCCGGGCAGGGAGCCTCGCGGGCAAGCATCCTGGTACTGGCGCGGGCCGAATGTGGCGGGGGCTGCGTACGTGCCCTTATTCCTGGGCGCCCAGCGCTATAATGGCGTTGTGGACTCATCAGATGATCCCCCTGCGTATGACGGGCAGGGGTGGTCTGAAGGTGGTGACGGGCGTATGTTACGTTACTGTTTGAACCGGCACGATGGCTTTGTGAACGGGCTTTTTATGGATTTTTCCACCAGGAAAATAGGACTTAAGGAGTTGTGGACGTTCAAGTGGCATCGACAGTTCAGCACTTCCGGTCCCTGGACAACGGCAGGCGGGTGTCAGCCGGGCGACTGGCCGGAATGGATGAGTAATTTCAAGAATTACTGAACAGACTGTAAGCCCCTGGAGTATTTTCATAACACGGATAGTAAAAGCATGTTGAATTGTGTTTGTTAGGATATTTTTCAGTGAGTATCATAAGAATGAGTTTTTTCACCTTCTCTTGCCTTGTCTTATTACTATTATCAAGTAAGAATGCTCTGCATAGCCAACCGGATACGTATAGCAGCCCGGAAACAAACAGAGCCCCAATGGTAATTGCCCCATTTTTTAGACCACCTCCCGAACTCGCCGGCGATTTTGGGACATACCGATCTGTTTTGAAATTTTACAATGGGACTCCAGTGAAAACAAGTTCGGACTGGTTCAGACACAGAAAGGAGATACTGAATACATGGCACGGGCTCATGGGGGATTGGCCGCCTCTTATAAAAAATCCCAAAATCGAATGCCTGACTATAGAGTCCCGCGAGAACTTTACCCAGCGTCAGGTAAGTATCGAGATAGCACCGGGGCAGCAGACGGTAGACGGCTACCTACTCATTCCCAATGGGAAGATGCCATGCCCTGCAGTGCTTGTCGTTTACTATGATGCCGAGACTGGGGCAGGTTTGGGCAAGGAGTTGCGTGATTTCGGGTATCAATTGGCCAAACGGGGATTCGTCGCCCTGTCGATTGGAACACCCGAGTTTTGCAGTTTGCAACCGCCGTACAAACCACTATACGGGTCCGGACGAGGAGAAACTCCACTCCAGCCGCTTTCTGCGCTGGCTTACGTAGCAGCTAACTGCCATACAGCAATGGCGAACCTGCCCGAAGTTGATCCGAACTGTATCGGCGTCATCGGCCACTCTTACGGCGGGAAATGGGCTATGTTCGCCTCCTGCCTATACGACAAATTCGCCTGTGCCGTATGGTCTGATCCAGGGATCGTATTCGATGAGAGCCGGGCAAATATCAACTACTGGGAGCCCTGGTATCTCGGCTATGAGCCGGGCCGGCAACGCCAGAGAGGCATTCCCAGCGACGCAAACCCTCGAACGGGGGCCTACAAAGAGTTCATTCTCAAAGGCCACGACCTCCATGAATTGCAAGCTCTTATGGCACCGAGACCATTTCTTGTCTCAGGCGGCGCCGAAGATCCGCCCAAAAGATGGAAAGCCCTCAATCATTCTGTCGCCGTCAACACTCTTCTGGGATATACCAACCGTATAGCCATGACCAATCGGAAAAGCCACAGCCCGACACCTGAGTCGAACGACCAGATTTACACTTTTCTCGAACACTTTCTCAAGTCGGGTCGATAGAGCTATAAAACGTTTTTTTTGTGAAGTAGAATCTTATAATCTTTGCTCGATAGATCGTTATTTGGTCAGTGAAATTGTCTTTTCAACCGCTTGCACTAATTCAACCGGCCCCAGCAGGCCCGATTCTCGCAACGGAATGTTCTTCCAGGGTATTCCCGGTGTTCCGGAATACGTGATGTTCGTTTTGCAATAACGCTGGTCCGGCGGCAACTTCGCGTCACCTACGAGGCGGTTGGCCCAGGTGTTAGTAATTTCAACTTCGAGCTTGTTTTGGCTGGCTCTGGCAGCTTTAGTGATTTCAACACGATAGGGCGGTTTCCAGAGAATACCTAATGATTGGCTGTTTAAGGTGACTTCACCGAGGGCCCAGAGTTTACCAAGGTCGAGAAAAATCTTCCGCCGTAAGGTGTCCCTTACGGGATTGCCATTTTCGAACCATTGAGGGGGAATTACAAACTCTCTTTTATAACAAGCTGTGCCTGAAAAATTACGAATGCCGGGATTTTTATGCTTTGTCCATGACTTTAGCTCCGCAAATGTCGCAGAGTCCGGTGCTCCCCATCCGGCGGCAAAATTGACATCCCAGGGGCCGGTTAATTGAAAGGCGGATGGAATTTGGTCTATTTCGAATTTAATATTTCTGCCGTCCGATGTTTTCATTTTGTAAGAACCGTTTTTAAAAACAGTAACTCGGACTTCTCTTTCGCCAACTATTGTCGCGTTGATTCCGGGGTCCAATGAAACCAGATGAGGCCGGCTAACTGGTTTACGAAAAACAACAAATAGCGAACCAAAAGAAGCAAGTTCCAAAGGAACACGTATGCCATCAGGCTTCTGTTCATAAACCGGCTGCTGAAGGATGATCCCCGTTTCGGGCAGCCAAAGTTCGGCCGCTCTGGCGGTGACTCTGAAATAGGCATTAACAAATTCCCGGCGATTCTTCCTGTTGCGAATAAAATAGATATCCCCCTCTGCGGTTCGCCGATGAATGTAATCCAGATCCGTATCGTCCTTGTCACTGGTATAATGAAAGTCAGGACTGATTCCGCGTGCCAAAAGGATTTCTCGCAGTGATCGGCCCCATATAATTTTCCCGTCGCTATATCGATGCTCAAACACCTTTTTTCCATCACAGTCTCCCCATAGCAAATCAGCAAGCTGTTTAACCTGCTGGTCTTTAATGGGATAGTCGGTAAGTCCGTTTGATTGCACAGGCTTCGGGCCGACCACTGTTCCGCCGGCTGTCAGGAATTCTTTGATTTTCCGCAGAACCTGTAGATTCATATCTTTGCGGTCCGGCAGAACCAGCAGTTCGTAATGCATTCCATCAGGCAGAGTGAAGCGACCATCCTTAACACTCATCCGGTTTAGAATAACCTCCGAATTGGCTACATCGTAGTCGTAACCATATCCGAGTGATGGATCGATGTGTTTGGCAGGTACAAAATTAAAACCCTGGTCACCGTAGTAGTAACATACATCTGCTGCGAACAGCCCCTGCTGCAGCATGAAGGAACATCGAGACAGGTAATCGATAAAAGGCTTAGCCTTGGACCACCACGTTAGATTAGGTGTCAAGTGACTTCCGGCGCCATAAACCCAACCGGGTTTTCCGGCCTCCGGGGGTTGATGCGAGGATGTATGCCAGACAACATGATTCATCCCTTCGCAGAACGCCCGGTCGGCGGAAGGTTTGAGGTCGAAAGGACCATCCTGCCAATGCCGAAATCCGGTAAATGCCTCCATGTGCACTCGCCGGCGGCCATAGATGTGGGCGGCACAGGCTGTTTCCTTTACTATCCAAAGCTGGCTTCGATACTCCCTCCATGGCCAGAACTCGCCGCGCATTTCATCTATCGAGCCGAGGGCTTTCAATGCATCGACGGGGACCTGATGTACGGGAGGGCCGGGACCTCCCGCTTCGGCCTCGATGCCCAGGTTCGCCTCGTTGGCGGTTTCACTCGCTGTACGATAATAAGCATCTACAAGAAGGTCGCCCAGCATTTTCCGATAGTCATAAAGGAAGCGGGATGTAATGTCCTGGTTTTCTATTACACAACCGGCCAGGGCAGGCAGATACGGCGTCATATCGTACTGACAGTACTTCTCGAACTGCTCGAGGAAGTCCGGAGTCCATGTAGCTCCTCTTACTTCATAACTCGGCAGGTAGAGTTGTTTCAGGGCGGTAGGCCTTAAATCACCGATTTTTTGTTTCAGGCGATTTGTAATATATTGGATAAATACGCGGGTAGCTTCATGGCTGAAGTGATCCGTTGCCAGTCCATCTGAATTTGGGCTGGGGACTTTGAGCTTCTCACCGGTATTGGCGCAAACGAACCGGATTATAGTCCATTCGCCGGGCGGAACTTTCCATGTCAGCTTTCCTTCGATATTAACCTGTTTCGTAAGGTCGAGGATTCGGGAGCGATCTTTGATTACCAGCGGAGGTGGTCCGACTGAAAGCCACGTGCCGTTAGGACCGGATTTCTGCCCATCATTGAGGTTGTCGGCGTTCCATTTTGCATCGGATGCCCTCTGGGAATTAGAAAGGATGATTAGAGCCGAATCCTTTGTTCGATCGATTTCTTTCGAAGCGGCTATATTGTTTCCATTGGTATCATAGACCTCAAATTCAGCGAGCTGCACCATATTAAAATTGGTGTTATGACCATTATAAACTCGCAGCCGGACATATCGAGCCTCCGCCTGTCTGAAGTTAAAACGCTGGGCTTTAGTATCCGGCGTTAAACTGTCTCGGATAATTTCTCTGAAGGACTGTTCTTCAAGATTACCTGCACTTACGGCTACGGAAAAATCTCTGGCGAAAAGGTGGAGTTTTCCATAGCGTTTGGGATTGTCGCTTTGAGCATTATAGAGAATGACATGGTCGATGCGATGAATGTCATTCCGCGGCAATTTGAATATGAATTCATGGGCCGGCTGTCTCTTAGCCTCCGGTATGGCCAATACGGCAGCGTTCTTAACAAAAGCGGGCTTGCCGTCCGGAGTCTTTGGTCTGTTCGGAGGAAGCTCCGGAAATGGAAGAACTCTGTCATAGTCGGCAGGTCCTTTGATTCGGATTTTTGTGTGGTACAATCCCATACTTGCATGGTGGGGCTGTACCCAGGAACCACCCAGGTCCCAACTGCTGCAGGCCGCTAATTGAACATCGAGATTAAACTTGCCGGCGAGTTCCAGAGTATATGCAATGTTCTCAATGAATTCATCGCTCATATACGCCGGACCGGCTGGGGGGGCCGCTTTAGTATCGCCCCGTGCCCCCATGTCGAAGATGCACAGACCACCGATGCCTTTTTCGCTGAACTGCTTCAGCTCCGTTTGAAGGTAGTCACGGTTTACATATCCATTCAGCCATAGCCAGTATATCGATGGTTTGGCAGCTTTAGGCGGATCTAAAAAACCGGAAACCAACGGATTGGTAAAATCGATTTTTTCAGCCGCTCTTGCCTGTAAAGGGATTAATAAGGTGACAATTAGCAGCAATAGATTAATAGTGGATGTGTTTAGCCAGCTTTTTGTATTTTCGACCATCCCCAAAGCCTGCAGCTTTGAGGCTGCCACCCGTTTCACATAAGTTCTATTGCGTGGCAGCCTCATCCCGATTGTTGTTATCGGGATGGGGATGGCTCTTCCATGGCTAAACATGCATTTAATAGTATTAATGTATTTCATATTCACTTATCCTCAGGTGTAACAATAACACTTTCTATATTCAATATTTCGGCGATTTCCTGAATAATCCGCGCATGATGTCCAATTCCGAGCGCAAAATGATGGGTTGGTCCTTCGGCTACCCACTTTTTGAGAAATGAGCGGACATCGGGTTCGAAGAATCCCCTTGTATTCGTATTACCCGTCGGTGGTATGGGGCCATGTAAACTTTCACCTTCTGCGAGAATAAATTTGAACCGGCCATTGGCGGTGAGTCCAATGCTGAAAATCGTAATCGGTCCTTCTTTGATCTTGAATTCAACCCCGGCCCCGGTCCCTGGTTTTCCGTGATATTTGGCCAAGCTGCGAAGAACTGGTTTGCCCTCGGCGATATTTATATGATGCGGGCCATCGTGGCCGACCATAACAAAACCTTCGTTAAAATCGATGGGGTGGAATTCAGCAAAACTTCCCCCGATATCCAGGCGATCCATGATCAACATGGCAATGCAAGTCTTCAAATCAGACTCACCGCACATTGGAAAACCCGCCGAAGTGAGCAGAGAATTGCCTACGATCAGATTAGTAACCAGCTCACGCATCGGACTGCCTTCTTGCCCTTCGTAATAATATGCCAGCCCATCCAGATTGTATGTATCGATGAATTTATCCAATGCTATCGCCACACGGGCGGCGACCTGTAGGTCTTTTTCGGTCAGTTTTTCCGTTATTGGATCGGATTTTGGATTAGGTGTTTCAAAGAGATCGAGAATTTGTGTTTTCTTGTCCTTAAATTCCGTTTCGGTGACGGTACGTTGAAGTCTCAGGAGTTCATCGGCCTCTGTTTGCACGATGTGACAGCCAAACGCCGCCGTCAACGCGGTATGATCCGTCTGCATATCCAGCATATGTTCGATTGGATGGCCAAAATGGCCGATCCGGGCACGCTTAAGGTCGTGCAGAACCATTGCGATATTACACCACTGCGAGATTTCTCCCTCTGTCGTTTGATCATCCTCAAGGGTACCAAGGATAACGGGGGGAGGCTTTTTCCCCATGCGGATGGCCACGCCGGTGAATTCAGGCACGGCACAGAAATCATCATTGCACAACTGCATGTAGGTGGAGGCTTTGGAATAATCCAGGGCTTTTAAGGGCTGAAGCGCGACCAAGACCAGCGGAATGTCCAGCCCGCGAACGATTACACCAAAAGATGCCGATGTGGCGTAAGTTAGCATGTGGCAAAATACCAGGTCAAGATCTGCGGCCCTTAGCTTCGGTAAAATTGCATAGGCAGAGGCGGCATCATCTGCTATGCCGAAAGATGTTACCTGCACTTCGTGCGTTTTGACCCGGTCGGTGAAGATATTAAGTTTACCTGTCAATTTATCGAGCAGGTCGTCGAACTGCGACCAGTATTTATTGAAACCAACGCCGAAAATTCCGATGTTGGCTGTTCTGTTTTTTCTTCGCTTAACTTTCATATTTTTACTCCTTTTTCCCTCTTAGAAGCGTTTTCTCCAATTCGGATTCAGAGGGCTTTGGAAAGAAAAGACTGGCTATGGCCCCTGCAAAGAAAGTGGGAATGATGGTAAAGGCTCCGAACCACCATTTAGGGATATCCGTTAAAATCCAGATGAGTGTCAGGCATACAAGTCCGACCGCAAGCCCGGTCAGAACTCCCTGCAAATTCGCATGCGGCATAAACATCCCCAGCAAATAAATGGCCAGCAGCATACCCAGCGAAGTTCCCGCAATGGTTGTGATAATATCAAAGACCGTATCGCCGAGAACGGGAACAAGGATAGCCGCACCGATGACAACTACACCAAGTACGGCAGTAAGAATCCTGCCAATCCTTAAGGGCAATTCCCTGCCGGAAAGCCAGTCGTAAACTATGACCGATGTCACCCCATTGATTCCGCTGTCTATAGTGCTCATAGCCGCCGCAAAGAGACCGGCCAGTATAAGCCCGACCAACCCGACACTGGGTAGTCGTGTAGCTACGAAATAGGGCAGGATTTGATCTTCCTTTACGATTTCGAGACCGGCGGCAGGCAAGCCAACGCCGCCAGACTGGCTGTAAAAGGCGAACAGCGCTGTGCCGACCAGAAGAAAGAGCAGGCCGAGCCCGGTGTTGATTACGGCACTTAGGATAACAACACCCCGTCCGCCGGCAAGGCTGCCGGCGCAAACATAACGCTGAATCATGTTTTGAGAGACGGCGTAGCCGGGCAGGTACATAAACAGGCCAAAAGCCGCTGCCGTGAAAACAGTATTTCTACCTGTGAAATTCTCCGGTGCCAGAAGATTGGCGTTGAGGTGGAACATTTGAAATTTATTGTTTTCCGATGCAATCGTCCAGAAAGCCGACCACCCTCCATCGATGCGACTTACGGCCAGGAACATGACCGCTACGATTGCTGTGCCCATCACAACCGCCTGCAAAGCATCGGTCCATATTACCGCTTTCAATCCGCCCATGACCGTATAGATAGTCGCAAAGGCCCCGATACCGATGAGCGCCCAGAGATATTGGGCTTCGTTGAGCCCCATCACGGTTTGCAGGGTAAGGGCCACGGCGTAAAGCATTGTGCCCATCCAGCCGATAGCGTATATGCAATAGAGACCTGAGCCGATTTTCTGTGCGGGCAGACCAAACCGTCGGCCCAGATATTCGTATCCGCTGCTTACCTTCAGCCGGACGAACATCGGTACAAATATCCACCACAGAATGGGGGTGATGACAAAGGGAATGAACAAAATGGTAAGGTAGAAACTGAAGTCCTGGTAGGCTCCTCGTTGAGGAAGTCCCAAAAATGATATGGAGCTGAAACTGGTAGCGAACATCGAGACTCCGACCACGAACCAGTTCATCTTACGACCGCCAATGAAATAGTCTTCGTTATCCTGCTGTCCCCTGGCACTTCTGATAGCCAGGCCAAAAACCACTGCAAGATAAGCGGCGCAAACACACCAATCTATGAAGCTCAAATCGGTCATGAATTTGAGAGCCAACAGTCGCAGGCTGATATTATATAATCGTTCTGATTGCTCAATGAAGACGACACTTACAAAACCAACGGCCCAACACTATCTAATGAATCCCTGGGTACGATGTCACTAAATTATCACTCCTTATTGTTTCAAGAGGTACTTCTCAAGCAGCTCTTTACCGCGTTTGATTTCTTTCCGACCGCTCGACTCAATACCATACCAGCCTCTGTAGCCGGAATCCCGGCAGAGCTTTATCATCCCGGCTGTCTGCTTCTCCTCCGGCTGGTTTCTGTATGACAATCCGCCGGCGTACGGGAGCATCTTTCTCAGATATTCGTAGTTGTCGAATTCTCTGCTGGGACTTCTCCAGTCGGGGTATGAGCCGAAATACGGATTATCAACCTTCTTGAATAATGAGACCATCCAATCGGCATCGTTCGACAGCCCACCATGGTTCTCAATCAGCACACGTATGCCGGCAGGTACAGCATACTCCAGCAGAAGATTATAGCAGTTGGCCGCCCACTCAAGAGCCTGATTCTTAGGAGCATCCTTCGGGCCGCGGCAATTGGTCCTGATGGAATGGCAGCCAAGGTATTTCGCTATATCTACCCACTTACGGTGATTTATAGCTGTCTGGATCCTTTCAGCCCTGCTCTGAGCGCATGTCTCTCCTTCATCATCCACCATTATGAGGACCATTGTGACATCGTGCTTCTCGGCATTGCGTCGCAGACGCTGTAAGTAGGAGTAGGTCGGCAACTCAAACAGAGTGCTGACGAATTCGATTCCATTGATGTCAAAGTCCTCCCTGGCAATTCTTGGGAAATCCAGGGTCTTCCACTTGCCCTCTCGTACTTCACGAACCAGGGCCCATTGAGCAATTGAAATATCATCTTTCACAGTTCCGGGGGCAGTATTAACTTCTGTGCCTTTAGCCAGTACCAAGCTTCCAAGGCCGGCTCCGGCTGCAATTGAACCGCTTAAGAATTCCCTTCGATTGATCCCTTTCATGGCTATCCTTTCTTTAATTCCAGAATTAATTTCTTATTGGTTCCAACAAGCCATAGTATCGCAAAGCACAACTTTTGCGGCTCAGTCTATGGCTGAATGAGTCTTCCTTAAACAGGTTGCTAATTTTCATATTTCCGCCATATTATGGCAGTACTGCTATAGCTCCCAACCCTTCCTGTATTTACGCGTCAAATACTTGTTTGCTTCCGGCAGGTTGGTTATTTTCATAGCCTTGGAGTCATAATCGACTTTTTGCCCAACTCTCAGGGCTACAGCTCCGAGATTGATAGTCTCCGTAACCGGACCCGCAAACAGGAAACTGCCGGGTGATTCCTTCTTGTTCTTGATGGAATTTGCCCATGTGTCGGATCTTCGTCGCCGGCTGTCTTCAGGAACTTCTTTTTCCCCGGCGTAATCCCGCATTTTCTTTTCCGGGATGATCCGGGGTTTATCACCGTGAAAACCGGCCAGAATCTTGCCTTTGTCGCCTACAAACATCATTCCTTCGCTTTCGAGCGACTTGTTGTCCGCCTCGAGTTCTTCCGGCGGGAAGGGCTTCATGCCTCCGTCGTACCAGATGAGATCAAAAGCAGGAAGGACTTTTTGCTTTGGAAACTTGAACCGGATCATGCAGGAGTAGGGGAAGGCCACTTTATTGTTCACCGGCAGGCACACCTGATCGACGATTGTCCGCGTAGTTGTTCCATAGGCTTCGGCGCTGATTGCCGGGGTCTCTATGCCAAGGGTTCTAAACAGAGGAAACAAGCTGTAATGTCCCATATCCGCGATACTGCCGCCGCCGAAATCATACCAGCCGCGGAAGACGTTATGGGTGTAGTTCAGGTGATACGGACGATGCGGCACGCACCCCAGCCACAGGTCCCAGTTGAATCCCTTCGGTATCGGCTGTGTGTCCGTGGGATTGGATGTCCACTGGGGCCATACGGGCCTGTGCGACCAGTTATGGATTTCCTTGAGCTTGCCGATTACGCCTTCCTTAATCCATTTAAGAGTCAGCTCATTATCGCGCCTGTTACTCCAGGCTAAAAGATGTGTAATGACTTTCTTTTGCCGGGCCGTTTCAATGGTCAGCCTTCCTTCCGAGATCCTGTTGGCAATCGGCTTATGAGTGACGACGTGCTTTCCCTTATTCATGGCGGCAATGGCTATCGTGGCATGAAGATGATCCGGTGTCATAATTTTTATGGCATCCAGGTCTTTTTCCTGATCGAGTAAATCACGAAAATCCTCATAAGAATTACATCCTCTATATGTCCCCGAAGGCTTGTTCTTGGCGTAATACTTTTCCACATACTCCCGGCCTATGTTACGTCCACCCGGGATACCTTCAATGCCTGCACCCCAGTTCGGGTCGCCCAGCGTATTGCGGATGCCGTTTCGGATGCCGTTCGACGACCAATCAATGTAATTGGTGGTGAATTTATTCGGATCACATACGGCCACGATCTGCACGTCCCGATTTTCAAGCATTCCCGGCATTTCGCGAAGGCCTTGTGTGCCGCATCCGATGTTGGCAACGGTTACCTTCTCACTTGGAGCGGCATAATTCCGGCCTCCCAATACGTGTCGGGGAACCACTGCGAACGCTATTGAAGAAGCAGCGGCGGAACCCAGTAATTCACGGCGATTTATGTTTCTTTTAGTTTTCATTTTGAAATCTGTGCCTCCAAAAAAATCCTTCCTTGTATATCTGTATGAGTTAACGTATAATCACCAACTCTTGAAAAACTACCAGAATGATACCATGATTAGGAAGAGTTGGTCAAGATATGCATTTGTTAAGTTCTGAATAAGGAGAAGAACATGAGATTTTCATTACCGATTATACTTGTCCTCACGATTATGCTATGGACATGTGAGGGAAAAGGGGATAGTGCGAATAAAGCAAAAAATATTGAAACAGGTGTTGTTACGGCATATTCCCGCGGCTTGCACGGTTACATTGGCTACAGCGCATCGCGCCCGCCTGCCCGCTCCGAATATAGTGCTGGTATGGGTTTTTATTCCGCTGTCTGGCCGCTTATTGACAAGCCAATTGCCAATTTTCAGATCGGCCTGCCCAGCGCCTGGATAACGCCGAACAACTCCGACAACAAAGACAAGCCGCTCGCCCCGATAGGTACGCACGCCAGAGACAACTGGCCGAAGCGGGGGCCTACCTGGGGCAGTGTTTTTCAGACCGTCGAGGGTGGGCTGGGCTATTGGGCACGCAATCACTTCCGATACGGCCCGCCGAAATTCAGCATGAATGCCACCCCGCAATGTTACGATTATGAAGTTGGATCACCCGGGTGGTCGTTTTTCTATAGCAATCAAGCTTTACCGGACAATCGCCTTGGCATTGCTCAACTGAGCAATCGGCTGCTTATTCCGGCGGATGCACTGCCCTTCGAGGACAATCCGAACGGCAAGTTCCTGGGCTACACCTACATGGCCCTGCCCTTTACAAAACCCACTACCGGGGACCCTCCCACCGGCGATCAGGCCTGGACTTGTTTCCTTAGTGCGGCCAACTTCAAAGGGCCGATGGCATACTATATCCCGGAGACCTGGAGCAAAATCGGCAAGCTCTTCAACTATCCCTTTATCTACGGACGAGGCCTCGACGCCCGGCCGGGCAACATGGGTGGCGGCGCCATGGAGATTAACACCGTGCCGCGTTTTGATGCCAGGGATGCCCAGGGCGTTGTTTATTCCAAGCTGCCGAAATTACAGTTCCCTGTAGACGAGCAGGGCAGAACGCTGCTTGTGCAGGACGTGACATATTACTCCAAAGCGGCCCTCTATGACGCCTTCAAAGCATGGCGGGACGGCGGTCCGGTATGTTCCGGGCGGTTCGATGAGAAGGGCGCCTGGAAATCCAAGCTAACGACGCGCACTACGCGATTCGATCAGGCCGGCAAGATAATTACGGGCGTCGAGAAGGTCTTTGACACTCAGATATTCGAAGGCAATGTCTGGGGTTTGGAGTGGTATGATGGCACTGTCGGCGCCAATGGCTACTTCCCGCAGTATTTCAAACATGTGGGAGACGAGCGTATAGCTGTATCGGCTAAGGACGTGCCGGCGGAAACCAAACTTTTGACAGCGGAGTTCAAACTGGCGAGCCGGGGCCAGCCCTATACCTCGCCGGCAGGCGGCGCCTGGGGTAATCCAGGCCCGGTACGCGGACCTTACAAGATTGCTCTCGCCGATGGATCTGTGGTCACCTACTGCTGGTACCGTTTTGTCGATCAGCCTTCTTTCCAGCAATACAATTGGAGTGAGGAAAAGAAGGCGAAATTGCAATCCTTTGTCGAAAAAATCCATGCCGACTGGCCAATCGACAGGGATTATATGGCGCCGCCCGGCAGTGGAAAACTGGCGAGACTCGATCCTGCTCTGCTTGTGAGTCCCCCCGAAGGCCTGGAAGTCGGTTACGTGCCTATCGTGACATATCAGGAAGATGCCACCGATCAGTAATGCCGAACATGCAGGTACGGCGTTCATTTAGCTAACTTTGGTTTGTCAGTATAGGCGTTGTTGAACACCTCGGTTTTGCCGGATGAGCGCACTGCCTGTCCGGCTTTGCTATGTCTGGTAAACCAATTGTGGTGTACCTCACACTTCTCCTCGGGTTCGCCACGAATCACCACAGGGGTTTGCTGAGCCCGGAACGTATTATTATAGATATTGATCGATGTTCCCGCAATGTTGGTACCGTCCTTGCGATCACGTCCCCCGTGCATGTCGAAACAATGGCTCAGCGATGCCCCGAGTTCGATGTTGTGCCGGGCCACGTAACTGTTGCCGGGCCGGCCCGTGCCTGCGATCGAGTGCCTGTTCCAATTGAACAGATTATATTCGATCATTGACGCTGCGGTGTTATGGCATACACCATATCCAAGGCCCTGATACTGGCAGTGGTGGATGTGGTTGTGATGGATGTGGTGTTCCTGGGCTGTTATCAGATAGACGCCTGCATGAGAGAAACCGGATATCTCGCAGTTGTCCACTTCGAGCCGGGCGTGTCTGGTCGATATGCCGTTTGATGTAGGCAGCTTGTAATAATACTTGCTTCCGGCGCCGCCTTGACCGAACGAGCGGCGATGATGGTCAAGATATCGCTTGGGATTGGGCCCCTGGATACACAGGCCCGTTACGCGTACATCCGGTCCGGCGGCACGGATCATCACCGGTGTCTTCAGCGCATCGCTGGTGAGCAGTGCGCCTTGGGATTTGCCGTGCCCGCGATCCCCGGCTATAGTAACGCCTTCGGGAATTTCGAGGACGAGTTGGTCGATATAGATTCGTGCGGTCAGATCGATTTCCGTCTCGGCGGGGATAAAGACGATTTGCCCCGCTTTCGCCTTAGACAGCGCATACAGTAACGCGTCCAGATCCTTTACCATGAAGTCACCCCTGGCAATAATGTTCGAGTAGCCTTTAGCACCGCCTATCGGCCCACGATCATCAGGTTTCGCTCCATACACGATGTTATCAATCTCTACCCATGTCTGCTCATTAGCAGCAACGCAGGGTGTCGCGAAGCAAAACAGTGCCAGAAATATTACGAGTTGTTTCATCCTGTCTGTCACTTCCTATTTGACGGCGTTTATCGCCCGTGTAACAATTTGTTTGATCTCAGAATCGATATTTTCGGTGAACGGGGCAGGAAGGAAGTATGCGTGCTGCGAGGTCAGACCTTCATAGCCCCCTTCACGAACGATCCTGCTGTCCGGAATGTACGAACCAGTGCCGTTTGCATAACCGACCACCATGGCCAGTTCGGTCCGAGCCATTGCACGCAACATCGGCCCCCACGGGCTGCAGATCTCGCCTTCCATGCCGAATATCATCAGCCGGTCGCCGAGTTTCCATATCTGTACATCGTAACGGAAGCTATCACTATGATCAGGCAGCGCCAGCGATTGTCTTGCCGACCAGGTTTGCCAACTATGTTGTCCTTTCTTCTTCGGCTCCGGAAAGGCTTGTCGTTCGATTTGGTCCCGTGACCAGCGCAGGCCGTAGCTAATCTGCCCTGTGGTTAGCGAGCAAGCCAACTGCCCATCGAGCGGGATCATCTGCCCTGTTTCAAGGTGTTTCAACACCGCACGGGCGAGCTTCTCACCCGCTGCCTTCGCTCGTTCCGGGGAGTTGGAGAAGGTAAGTTTGCCTGTCTCGGGGTCTTCGTGGACGACCTTGGCGTCGCCTCCGCACCCCTGGACGAATACTGCTTTCGTATCGGATAGTTCTGCAGCGAGGAAATCACGCATTGCGCCCGGATAGTCGGGGCTCCACTTCTGGATGGTACCTGAACTCGTCGGGTGGCATGCATGACCGACCACTAACAGTTGTTGCGGTTTCGCGTTGCGTTCAATACGGAAGATCGGCGTATGCCCGTCAAACGAACCTTTCTTGTACGGGCCCCAGGTGATCTTTCCATTAACAGGAAGGCGGCGATTGGAACCAATGCCGCGAAAGTCAAACCAGCCATACTCGATTGTTGCCTGAGACAGGTTCTCCATCGCCACATCAACGCCATCCAGAATCTTCTGCTCCAAAAAACCCATGTACCAAACGTTCGGAGCCCCGATACTAAAGCTCATGCGAAACCTGACCGCCGGACCCCAATGCGTATGCGATGCGACGAACATGATGTTCTCGGCCGGAATGCCGTGCTTGTGACCGATCGCCCGGCGAATCGCTTCAACCATGACATGATCAAGGTGGAGGATATCAGCCGTTATGAGCACACCGGTGTTGTCTTCTCTGTCACGTAGGACCGCAACCTGGGTCAGTAGCGGCGCCAGCGCACCGCCGGCATATCGCTCGCGCCCAAATCCCGACATCTGGACTTGCCCCGGCGCAGGCGTAATGTCGGCTTCGGCATAGCCAACGGACCACGGCCTTTTACCTGTCTCGTTTGCCCGCACGAGCAGACATGCCTGACTCACACAAACTATTACTGCCGTAACCAAAAACAATACGTGCTTCATTGTTATTCTCTCTAAATCATTTTATATCGATTATTGCTAAGTCTTCGCCATCGATATTTAGTTCGGTTCTTTGATTGCTCCACCTGATAGTCCGACCATGAATTAATTCTCGTGAGGCCTTTGGCGTGTCCCGCTCCAGTTTGATCGTTACGGTTCGTCGTTCGGAACTGTCGTTGAACACTGTGAAGAGCCTGTTGCCGAAACGTTCTACATAGACATGACTGTCGCTCGAATGAGCCAGCGTGACCGGTTCCCAGCCGGCCTCGGCGACCAATTTGCACAAGGGAATATATTTTTTAAAAAGGCTCCGATCTCGTTCATAGAGTTCCGGTCGAGAGAAATAATGTCCTTGCGAAGCATTGTGGCTGAAAAAGCCCGGAAACATGCCGTAAGCAACCGAACGCTTCATGTACTTCTCGACGAGTTTGTGAGAAAACTCCTCAAAACGCGAGTTCATCAGGAAGCAGTAAGGTTTATCCTTGCACAATGAACGTTTATAAAGCATGTCACGGTCGGACATAGGCCGCCAGGTTCCACTCGGATTCCAATTGGTCTCGGTGCCTATTATATCCAACTGCGGCACCAGCCAGCATAGATGATGGGGAGTAGAATTTGCCATCATTAATTTATCCATTGCATGAACATCTCTGGCGAGTGCACGAGCATACTCGAACGATATCAGGCCGCGGAAAATCGCCGGCTTTCTGCTATCAAGTGAGAAAGTCAGTGGTGTTCCAGCACAGGCGAAGTGATCCCGTCTAAAGTCAAGTTCGTTTGTCACATACCCTTCGCTCGAATCAATATACTCTCCGTCCAAATCGCCTTTGGCTTTGGGGCCATAAAGTCTTTCTTGGTGTTCCGGGCTCCACTTATTCTTGAAATCCGTAACGTCACCTTTGATTTTCGGCATCGAATTTATGCTCCAAACAGCCCCATTGCACCAGGGCGTATCTCGCAAGCGGGCCGGAAACTGCCCCGTGTGATCATGAAAGCCGCTGGTAAGAAAAGCCCTGGCCCGGGGGTCCGATTTTTCATTGGCAAGCCGCCGTGCATGGGCCAACGCACTTTCGAGAGTGCGGGGAATCTCTTTGGGCATGGACATCCACCATGTCATAGGTTCCGTGTAACGGAAGGTTATGATATTGTTTTTATCGTCCCACTGCGTTTCGTTGGTGCCCTCCTTGAACTTGAAACCGAAATCATGCCAGTCGTTAACGTCGCTGATCCTGGCGAAAGGCATCCAGAGTCCCTGATCAGGCGTACGGCAGCGAAAATGATCCGGGAATATTTCGTAGTATCGCGCGAGTGCGGCACGAAAGCCCCATTCCGGATCGAACGTGAATTTGCAGAAACGCAATCGAGCTCTGGGTTTCTCGGGCGCCAGCCCGATGTCGTAAGCCAGGAAAAGCTCCTTAGTTTCTGCGTTGTAACCGACGCGGAAAAATGCCGGCCGGTCCATGTCAATACCGAGGCCTACGCCCTGATTAGCGCTAACCAGAGCAGCAAACGGATAACGTGACAGCCGGCCGTTTGCTCCTGCCGAGAAGCTGCCGGCATTGACATATTCCTGATTCGCCTCGACAGCCGGGCTTCGGCGTGGATCCTGTAGCCAGGTGCACTTTTCTGAAGGTATCGGAATAGCATAAACCAAAGTGACGGCTCGATCTTTGCCGGTCATATCGGAAGTGGTAACGTCAAAGAAAGTGGCATAGCCGGTTTGCTCCTGGCGAGACTCAAGTTCCAATCCTATGGCACGGCGTTCGAATCGAACGAAGTCGGAATCAGCGGCCACATCACGAACCTGGAAACCTTCTTGTTTAAAATCTGACAGCGAAACAGGCACACCGTCGAACAGGCATGCACCGGCCGGCGGCTTGAGAACGCGCAGTTCAGGATCGCGGAACCATGCTTTGCCCGGATGCCGCCGCAAAAGCATGTGAAAAGACACCGATTTTATGGGCTTCTCCGGGAATACGATGACCTGTGCTTTTTCCCAATTATGCGTCCCGACATTAAAAGAAGCAACCTGACCCCAGAGTGAACTGCTATCGGAATAGACGAGGTCGAGATAAAGGGAGTA
>DQCG01000277.1:4198-5944 GCA_003533825.1 Phycisphaerales bacterium | reverse complement strand
GGCTTTCAGGGAGCTTGACTTCAGTTCAAGTCTTCCACTGAATCCCGATGCCGCGACCATGTGTGCTACGGGTTTCTCCGGAGTGTTCTGGAGAGGTGCAATCCTGTGAATCACCGCCGACAAGACGGCCGCCAGTCCAATCATGGCAGCGGCGGCTAAAACTTTGCGAAGACGCAAATATTTCTTTCCTGCCTGCTCTTCATAATCCGGTTGCTTCTCGTTCGGCAGTGAACTGCCGGCCAGCGAAGCTCTGACGCCCTCCAAAACACTGGCCGGGGCTTCGTTTACAGGCATGGAACCGACCAATATCTGGCATTTTTGGAGCTGTCGCAGGCGTTGTGCTATTTTCGCATCTTGATCGATGAGGCGTTCAACTTCAGCCCGCCGCTCTGCCGTCAGCTCATCATCAATGTAACTATTGAGTAATTCGTCAATACGCTCGTTAGAAGCGTTTGTATCCATATCCGGATTTTCTTTCATCGCAAAATGTCCTCCAAAATATCTCTCATCTTGCTTCTGGCTCGACTCAATCTGCTCCTTACAGTTCCTAACTCAACGTCCAGAACTTCCGCAATCCGGGCATAACTCATCCCTTCAATGTCCCGTAAAACAATTACGGCTCTATGTGCTTCGTCCAATCCCATCAGGGTTCTGGCCATTATTCTGTACAGCTCCTTGCTCTGTACTTCGGCCGCAGGATCCGGCGAACTGTCATCGCTGAGAAAATCTTTCAATACCTGTTTAACCTGGCTGTCGTCTTGTTGCTGCTCGGCGTCGAGCGATTTGAACGCCAGCTTCGAATTCCTTTGGCAGTAATTCAAAGTCAGGTTGACTGCTATCCTGAATGTCCAGGTATAAAAGCCGCTTCTGCCTTCGAATTTATCCAGATTCTCTATTACTTTGACAAACGTTTCCTGTGTTAGTTCCGCAGCATCGTCGGGATCTGCGCAAATTTTCAGAATAACGTTGTAAATGCGATTCTGATACTTGAGCACAAGCTGCTCCATAGCTTCAGAATCGCCATTTCGGTACTGCTCAATCAGTACGGCATCATTAATACTAACATGCATATTAGAAACCTGCCGGCTGCGGATATCCGAATTTGCCGCTTCCGTAACAGCTTTTCTCCTGTATTAGACCAATATAAACACAAAAAGTTCCTATAGAAAGCACAGCAATAATGGAGCTATACCCCGGCACATAATCGCAGATTCGCTCTTTTCGGTCAATCTAATTCCGCCGGGGGGTGAATTTCGTTGTGAGTAAGGCAAATCTTAACCGGGCTGCGGCGTAAAAATATGGAATGCAAAAGGGGCCTATACCGAGCTGAATCGGTATAGGCCCCGATGTTAATCAAGCCTATGAAAGTCCCGTTAAATCGGAAACTTAATCAGCCTCACGTTCAAGCAGGATGTCGTCGAGGAACATCTTGCCGGAACCGCCCGGGATCGTTGTATTGCCCCGGGTACCCAGGCCGATAGCAATCCTGTCAACATTGGTCAGGTTGATGCCCTGATCGGCAAAGGCCTGCAGCGGAATCACCCATTTGGTCCAGACGTCGATCTGGGCTGCGTTGGGATTGTCGTTGACCACAACCGCCGGCTGGCCTGCGCTGTTGGAGACGGCCACGTATAACGGCTCAGCATCGTTGCTGGCGATGCCGATATCCTGGTTCGTCCATTGCCCACTGACCGTACCAGTAGTTGTGACGTTGGACAATACAGCCTCGCACGTTAGAGCGGCATC
>DQCG01000277.1:3827-4059 GCA_003533825.1 Phycisphaerales bacterium | reverse complement strand
TCTATCTTCACCCAGTGCGGAGCTGTAATACCTGTTTCCTGTCCTGCCGCACCTGCATTGTCAGCGCCGGTAGCGATACGATACTCGTATACAACACCCTGGGCGGGTGTAACAAACGTCATCGCATGTGTGGACCCTGGCTCAAGCGTTTCACGAATCATAACACCGGCTTTGGCCCACTGATTTGTGTTCTGGATGCTCTCGACCTTTGCGACAATCGAGCCGGCGCCGG
>DQCG01000277.1:2714-3772 GCA_003533825.1 Phycisphaerales bacterium | reverse complement strand
GAACTCATCGGCCGGACCTGTGATATCGGTGCCGGAACCGGTCATCGTGTAGGTACCTGCCGGGCCTTCTACGAAGCTGCCGACAGATCCCGGCAGGCCTCTGAACCACAGCGTTAAATTCGCAACGTCGCCTTGGGTCCAGTCACGCACGTCAGTCAACGTCATCTCCGCTTCCGAATACTTCGAGTAACCCTGCTTATTGTTGTCATAGGCCAGCGGCATTGACTGGCTGCCGCCATGAACGATGGTTTCCNNGAAGGTGTGGTTTCGTCGCCTACAGCCGCACCGGTTCCATTCCCGGCAAAGTAGGGTTCTACACCCGGTGTGCCGTAGCCAAGCCCATCATGCCATGAATACCATATCTGGTTATCGCCGGCATCATAATCCTCGAAATTGTCTATTATCATGAAGCCTGCTGTCGTAAAGCTCCAGACATTACCCACCCATGGGCTGTCCGGATTAGCGGGATTAATCTCATCAACTCGCCAGTAATATGTGGCCTCCCATTCCAGTTTGCCGGGATCATAGCTCTCGTCACCCAGCGCTTTAGTGCCTTTGAATTCCGGCGAAGCTGTAGTGGCGTTTCTTACGGCCTCTGCATCAGTGCCGAAGTACACTTCATGGGAAGTGGCGTTGTCTCCCGGGCCCCAGCTAAGGTCGGTTGTCTGTACGACATCAACTGATCCGCTGCGTGGAGTGGGACTGCTTGCCTTGACAGGCAGTGAAAGTGCCGCCTGCGGAATTAGTTGTTTCGGAGTCCGTGGGCTTGACCAGCTTAGCTCTGCAACGGCACCGCCGCCATCCTCATAATACTCCATAACGAGGCTGTATGTAGTACCTGCAATAAGGTCAATCGTTCCCTTATCCTCGGTGGCTGAGCGATTGACCCAGCGATCAACAAGCGGTTGGCCATCCACCCAAAGGCGTACGCCGTCATCGGTTCTTGCGTAGAAGGTATAGGTTTCGGTGAATGCCGCTTCTACTTCACCGGTCCACCGGACGGAGAAATTATCGTCGCCGACCGACGGATCGGGTCCGCCCGGATCGCCCCAGTTAAA
>DQCG01000277.1:367-2652 GCA_003533825.1 Phycisphaerales bacterium | reverse complement strand
TCCGTCAAATTCGTCGATTCGCCAGTAATAAGTCTTGTCCGGCTCAAGAGTTCCGGGGGTGAAGGACGGCGTGCCCGCGGGTCCTTTTGCAGTATCGCCTGTACCGGCATCGACATCGTCAAAATTGTCGCCGAAGTAAACATTGTGCAGTTTCGTATCGAAACCGGCATCCCAGCCAAGTCTTGCATCCGGCTCTAAAAATTTGGCGCCATCGGCCGGGACCGGGTTATAGGCTTTTTTAGGTGGAACGGTAAAGCTCCAGACATCGCCTTTCCATGGACTATCCGGATGAAGATCATTAACCTCGTCTATCCGCCAGTAATAGGTAGTGCCATGAACAAGGCCGTCCGGATAGGGATATCCGGGAAAACCGGCGATAAAAAATGCCGAAGCCTGATTTCCCTGGAAAGTGTCCGATTCCTGCGTGGCATCATTGACATCGTCGAAATTTTCGCCGATATACACATCGTGCGAAACGGCTGACGTTCCCGGTTCCCAGGATAGGCTTACCCATGTATCCTCATGCATGGCACCATCAGGCGGATCGGGACTATAGGCAGTCGGAAATTCACCTATCATAATAGTCTGAATTTCATCCATAGACAGCGCATGGTTGAATATCCGGACCTCATCTATGCTGCCGACAAAGGTTTCGTTGTTGGATGAATCAGTGCAACCGATCGCCACCGGAGTTTCGTCCGCGGTATCTCTAAAAGTAATATTTCCCGACGAAACTTCCTCGCCATTGATATACTGTACCGCGGTACCATCATCCCAGGTCAGTGCTACGTGAGTCCACTCATTCGCATAGGGCACGAGAATCCCGTTACCCCACCACAAACCCGTACCACCTCCGGCGTTATCGGCTCGAAACAAGAGGTCGCCGGCCGGCGTGGTCTCCCAGAACCACTTGACACCGGTGCCGGGATCCCAACCGAGACGTTTGCCGATGATACCCTGGTGTGCGATAGTATGATCCTGGCCTTCCCATAAGATCCAGGCGGCCAGCGTCATGGCATCGGTACCTGCCGTGGGATCGAGCGGGCCGACCACGACTCGCTCGCCGGTCGTATCGAAAGCAACGGCCGAGCCTATGTAGCCGGTTACCCACTCTACGGCGCCATTAAACGTTCCATCGTTTCCGTTTCCCGTGATGTCGGCGGCTACAGTTCCCTGGCCTTCTTCGAATGGCCAATAGCCAATCAAATCCGCCAGAACTGCATCTGTGCAGATGCCTGAGACCAAGAGCACGGCAACAAACCATTTCATTTTTCGAAACATAATAAACCTCCACAAAAAAATATAAATAATAAACGACCGATAATATAGTTGTCTTGACTATATTACACCATTGTTCGCTGAAACAATTCCTCGTGAATTGACATCACCTGCTTCCTTCAAAAACCCAATATAAGTCGTTGATTCTAATACAGGATTATTGGCCACAATAGCATGGACTTCTTCCATCCGTCGAGCCCGGCTAATTGCGCGCTTTATAAGTATTTTATACCAAAATGGCTGTTCTTTTGTCAACTAAAAAATGGCGATGAAAGAAGGAAGAAGGAGTGTCAGGCATATCTTAGGCAGGCTATGGTATAAAAATATGGCATGCAAAAGGGGCCTATGCCAGTCGATGCGGCATAGACCCCGTTGTTATCAAGTTCTGATTAAATTCCCTTATTCAGGTGGTGTATAGTCGCCTTTGTAGAATCTTACATTGTCCAGCCAAATTTCACCGGGCGCAAAACCGATGTGGAATGTAATCGTTGCCGGATCGACGTCATCAGGAATTACAGGAGTTGTTACGCTGTATTCCACCCACTGATCAGATATGGTGATGACCTGATCGCCAAAACCCTCCCACGGATCGGCTGCATGTTCCGGCTTGAAATTGACATCCAGCGTACCTTCCTTGCACTTGAGAAATGCTGAAAGAGTATAATTCTTTCCTGCTTCAAAAACAAATCCATCCTGGCTTAATCCAACGTCCCAGAAGTTAGCTCCTGCTGTAGGAACTACAATATGCAAACTTGAGCTGCCTTCGACCGAATCGTCTCCGACCAATTCCATTGTAGCACCACCACCAGTACTGTCGTATATTCTCCACGGATCAGGGACACCATCTTCGAATCCGCCGTTAGTCAGTAGATTAACAGTTCCACCTTCTGGGGCGCGTTCGAGCCGGACGTCGTCGATGAACACCTTGCCGGAACCGCCCGGGATCGTCGTATTGCCCTGGGTACCCAGGCCGATAGCGATCTCGTCAACATTCGTCAGGTTGATGC
>DQCG01000277.1:0-291 GCA_003533825.1 Phycisphaerales bacterium | reverse complement strand
ACTGTTGGAGACGGCAACATATAACGGCTCAGCATCGTTGCTCGCGATGCCGATATCCTGGTTCGTCCATTGCCCGCTGACCGTTCCTGTAGTTGTGACATTAGAGAGTACAGCCTCGCACGTTAGAGCGGCATCATGTGATGTTAACGCCAGGCCGATATAGACATTCGCACTCATCTGGATGTTCTGCGGTAGTCCCAGCGCCTGCCATGTGGTTCCATTAGTGGAATGGGATGCTGTGAAAGTGCCGGATATGGAGCGCTCTACCTTCACCCAGTGAGGAGCTGTAAT
>DQCG01000103.1 GCA_003533825.1 Phycisphaerales bacterium | reverse complement strand
ATGGACTGGACCGAGGGCACGGCTCTTGTCATTTCCGACCGGCCTATCCGGCTGCAGGGCGCAGCAAGTGAAATCACAGATGGCCTGCTTGGCGGTTTCGTCGGCGGTTCAGGCTATTCGTGCACGAGCCTGCTACAGAGTTATGATGTGGTATATTGTGATAATCCCATTGTGGGAATGTGTGGTGGTTACTATGAGGTTTATTTCACGAGATACGGCTGTGAAGCTTCGGAAAGCGGTAGTTGCACCAGCGAAATGATGGCCAGAAGTGCCGAAGACTACTGCTTAGTTGACGGCTATAATCCTTTTTCCTGTACCGTTTTAGGCAGTTGGGATTTTCACTATATGCGGGCATGCAATTAGTAAAAGCAATTAAACACGGCGGGTGAGTATTAATAATACCACCTGCCGTATTTAAATTTTAGTAACACAAAATTTTCTCATCCGTGTTGACTCACTACATCAGCAGTCGTACAATAGGTGATTATGAAACGCCCCGCTTTTTCACTCGTCGAACTGCTTATGGTTATTGCTGTAATCGTTATTCTTATGGCTATATTAATTCCTGTTCTTCAGAGTTCGAAGAAACAAAGCATGGAGATTAAATGCAGATTGAATATAAATCAGTTGTCGATCGGCTTGTTGACGTACGAGGAAGATAACCTAAGCTTCCCTTATGGCTTTCACAATACTTTTACTGCACCGCCGGGCGGTTTCCCGGGAAATGCTCATGTTGACAGAATGGGATGGTGGTGGTTTAACTACATCTCTGATTACACTGGAAGAAGCAGAAATAACAAGACAATACTCTGGTGTCCGTCCAGAAGAATAAAAAAACCGGAATTTAACCATGTTCTGCATGGGAATTACGGCGTAAACCAATCGATATGCAAAAGCTCTCATGATTTTCGAAGCATTGAAGAATTTGTCGGCACACCATTAAAAGGCAGTGATATACCACACACCGGCCGCACACTGCTTTTAGTTGACAGCGGATACAGTATCATAAATTGGTGGCATGTCACGGATGTTCCTCCGGTACCTCTCGGCGATAATATAGTAGACACTGCTTATGTGCCCGGACTTATGATAAACAAAGACAAAAACATTCGGCCCGGTTTCGAAGCTGACGCTTTTGACGGCCGACATCCTAACAGGAATGTCAACGTCGGATTTGCGGATGGCCACTCGGAACGTGTAAAAGCTGATGATTTATTTGTAGAAAAATCGGCCGACACATACAAGAACAGAAGCCCGCTTTGGACACCCATGTGAAATGGTTTAATTAGATGCTTCTTTAACATGAGCTTCCATGTCACTGTCACTCGGGTATTCGATTACCATTTCTGATACGCAATCGAATTCAGTATTATCTTCTGAGTTTCTGAAAATCTTAGCTCTGACTGGGCGTTTTTTTTCCGGATCTACGAACACTTGCCACTTTCTAAATTTTGAGTTACCTGTGTAAGTTTCTTTAGTCCATGTCAATTCGTATACTTCAATGCCCTCGGCATCGATATCCAAGCCGTTACTTGGTATGGGCTTTAATTCGGCATCTTCTTGAACTACATCTAAAAGATCAGGCGGAACCAGGCCTATATAACCGGCAATCATATTTTCCATCGCAGAAATCATCTCAGTCTGCAGGGGGACCGTCTCAACCACACCGGTATTCAAATTTTTAACTTTCACGATTCGATTTGGTATATCTGTTAAAACAGATTCTTGTTCATTTTGTGACAGGTAGACATTGAGAGTGCGTGATACCCATATTTGTTGTTCGGGTTCTGTCTGGCCTGAGGGAAAAGTTGCTATATAGACATTTGTAGCGTCGGCGATTGCCTTACAAATCTCTTTGATGGTCATGGCTTTTGCGGCCGGTGCATTAAACAATAGGGCAAGGCCAATCAGAATAACCGCTGCGGCGGCAAGGCCTGCCTTGAATAACGGTTTAAATTTCGTAGCATTGGTTTTCCCGGCCGGTACGGCGGCAGAATCGAGAACCGTCACAGGCTGTTCGGCGTCAACTTTATCTTTGCCGGCAGCAGTTTCGACCCCAATCGGAAAGCCGGCATAAGGCCCGGATTTGCCGGCCGGTTTAGCCCTGGAAGATTCATCTATATTGTATACCGTAACGGTCTCGGATTCAGAATGTTCGGCGATGTTGTAAATCGTAAGATGAAGCTCCTGCATTTTGGCCAGGCAACTCGGGCAGCCGCGAAGATGCGAGGTGAGCGATTCCCGGAACCCTGCATATTGGTCATCGGCCGGGTCAATCCCGTAAGGCAGACAGTAATCGTAAATATCGGCGGCCGAAACCGATTCACATGGAAATTCGTTTTCGAGCACCTCATCGTGCGGCAATTTTTTGCGAAGAGCTTCACGGCTGAGATATAATTGTCGGCGATACTCGGAACAGGTGCACAGGTGTTTCAAAATTTCCGCGTTCGTTTTGTGAAAGTCCATCGACACCACATCGTCGATGGCGGCCCGGGCCTCTGAGCAGCTAACGGTATCTTCGGCCGGCTCATCCGCCAAAACCTGGCCTAAGCGGCATAGATATTTGTGGGGAAGCTGTAAATCCAGCAGCGTCAGCAAGTCATCACGGCAGGCCCGGCACTGGTCGATATGAACGGTTATCGGCGTCGGTATCTTTATATGCAAAACCGGATCGGCCAGACTGGCGAGGAATGGTTTTACCGTGCTGCATTTTACCGGTTCGCCTACATATTCGAAGTGGAGTCTCAGAAGAGTCCCGATAGCCGAGTTTTTACGGCTTTGCTCGCTTCCGAATCTCTCATCCGCCTGTATAAACAGGCCTTTCAATCTGTCCACCTCACTTTGACAATTCAGGCATTGAGTTATATGATCCAAAGCACCTGCAGGAATGCCGTCTCTTTTTTCCCTGCTCAGGAAATCATAATAATACAGCCGTGCGTTTGTACAATTTATATCGTGATTATTAAAGATCATCTGATTTCATCTTCATTTTCAGGGACATATTGACGCATTTTCTTTAACGCGGCGGAAAGATAGCGGGATACAATTCTTTTGTCAACTTGCATTCTTTCCGCTGTATCCGTAGTGTTAAAGCCGTGGCCAAAACGTTGAACAACGACTTCAGCCTCACGTTTGGGTAAATGACTTTCAATTAGCTGGAGCATTTTTTTCGTATTTTCCACCTGGATAGCGGTCTCCTGGGGATCTTCCGATATTACAAAATACTTGCGGCATTCGGCGTATTTCTGAACGCGATCTCGGTGTTTTTTTGTTTGACGAGAAGTGTCGATTACGTCGTTAGTGACGGCCCGATACAAATATCCTCGGATATCCTGGATGTCCGTGGGAATCGGCTTGCGTACTATAGACACAAAAAATTCCTGGAAAATATCATCCGCCTTCGACTTGTCCTTAACGTTGAAATGGATTATGGCTCGAATTTCGTCGCCGTACCTATCGAAGATTTCCGCAGCTAATCCGACTCTTTTTCGGACTTCCGTCCTATTGCCCCAGTTGGAAATAGTGCCTTTTGTTCCGCCAGTCATCCAAGCCTGCCTAATAACCTAACAAATCGAATAATCAACATGCAGAAGAGCGGCTTCGTTTTATCTTTAATAATTATCGGAATAAAAAGTCTATTTTATTTAAAATAAGATTTAAAGGAGACTGTGCTAACGTTGCAGGG
>DQCG01000457.1 GCA_003533825.1 Phycisphaerales bacterium | reverse complement strand
CGGACATCTGCGAGCGATTGAAGCACAACCTGAAGTTCGATCTGCGCAAGGCTGAGTTTGTCGGCGATCCCGAAGCTAACCGAATGCGATCCCGCGCGATGCGTGCTCCCTACATAATCTAATCTAACACAATGCAATTATACTGTACCCGATTAAGTTTTCCCGTTTTCAAGCGGTCTTCACGTTGACAAACCATATTCGGCTCGATAAAAAACCTGTGAAAAAGCATGTTGCCACACCAATAGCTCCATACAACAAGCTGTTGAGGTCTGTCGCCAACTTAACATAAAGCAGTACACTAATGCTTGTGACAGCGCCGAGCCAGGCATGAAGCGTATGGACCTTTTTAGTAAAGACCGCGAGCATGAACAAGCCCGCCAGCGTGCCGCCGAACAATCCCATGATGCCGAGAAAGAAATCCCAAAGATATTCGACTTGTGCTGCAGCCATAAGCATGGCCGTTGCCGTACCAATCATTCCGAAAGTTACCGTAAGACCGCGTGCCAGAGCAAGATAGGTCTCCGGCATGAGATTGGGCTTGAACCGGCGTACAAAGTCCGTCGTTACTGCGGTGGAAATCGAGTGTATGCTGCTATCAAGACTCGACATGGCGGCCGCAAATACGCCTGCTACGACGAGTCCGGACAGGCCGGCGGGCATCTCTCGCCAAATGAACATTGCGAAAATCTGATCGGTTGCTTCCAGTGCGGGCAGTCGCGTTGGATTGGCTTTGTAAAAAACAAAAAGCGCAGTTCCAACTGTAAGGAACAGAATCCCGGCGACGACCGCCAGGATCCCATTAATCCATATAGCTCTGCTGGCTTGCTTTTGATCGGGTGTCGTCAAGTAGCGTTGAATGACCGACTGATCGGTCGTGTAAGGGACGAGCGAGTTTGTGAAAAGTGCCCCCAGAACCACTACGACCATGGTGTTATGAGTCCAATCCCAGCCAGGATGAAACAATGTGAATTTATTGTTTTCCACTCCTGTGACAATAAAATCCCTCCATCCGCCATCCAATGCCAATATCGTTATTACCAATGCGGCAAACGCTCCTCCGATTAAAACCACTGCCTGCAATACATCTGTCCAGATCACGGCTTCCATTCCACCAAGTGCCGTATAGACAGTGCTGAGTACGCCTATTAGCGCAATACACAAATAAACGTTCGTCTCTGTAACCGCCGAGAGAGCGAGAGCAGGCAGTAATATGACAATGCCCATACGACCCAGTTGAAAAGTGATGAAAGAAAGACTTCCGAAGACCCGGATGCTTACGTGGAATCGTTTTTCGAGATATTCGTACGCAGTGGTGATATTGAGTCTGCGGAATAACGGAAGATATCCGTAGATCACAAGGGGCGCAATAACCAGTATTCCTATATTCAAAGGCAGCAGACTCCAGTCCGTCGCGTAAGCTCTTGCCGGCATAGCCAGATAGGTAATCGCGCTTAATTGAGTCCCGAAGATGCTTAGACCGGCCGCCCACCAGGGAATTCGTCGTCCCGCCAGGAAAAAATCTTCAGTGGATTTCTCCCGTTTTGCGAAATAGATTCCCACGCCAACAAGCACGGCAAGGTAGCATCCCAGAACTATCCAGTTCGACCACCCGGAGCCTTCGGATACGGCTAATAAAACCCAAGTAGACCAGATTCCATTGTATTCATTCATAAAAACTTATACCTGCGGCTTAACTTTACTTGCAGCAACCAGGATTTCATTACCTGCAATTTTTGTGACTTCTTGTTTAATGAAGTTATATTACAATCAAAAAAATCTTATACGATTGCCCCGCGCACTATTTTGACAACATAGAATATCTTCTGCAATAATAAAAAGCAAAGTGACAGAATAAAAAAGTCTGTAGTTAATATGTAGAGCACCCACCAAATTAAAGGCTTGCCCTTCAAGAAAACTGAGCATACCTTACTGCGTTTTCCACGAGTTGCAGAATGTCAGAATTCTCTGAAAAGTCACTTTCTTCAAAAGATAAAAAACGCCGAGTTTATATGGATTGAGTATAACGAGGCAATTTCACTCTCAATCCCTCCATAAACCTTTCTTGTAAAAGGCGTTACAAAAACACCAGAAAATGCAATCGGAAACTATGCAAGGCAGACCTCCCGCCGGTTAATCGGCTATAATAAGTCGTTGATAACGAGCCGGTCACTGGGACCGCTCAATTTTTTGACAACCGAGCATGGAGGCCTGACAATGAATATTTTAGCTCTGGATATTGGAAAGTTCACATCTATCTCAAGCTGCCGGCCCACGAGTCTTTTTTGCCACACAAATACCTATGGTTTCACTGCTTGTATGTAAATGCGAACATCGTCAATTAGACTTGATCTGTCTTTCCATCGAGGGTACAATCATTTCTATGGTTGAAAACTCAAAATTACTATCAGTCAGCATGAATAAAAAATTAAAGACGAGTGTGCTATCACTATTGATGTCCACTGTTTTTTTACCGGTTCTCTTTCCAATGCCGGCCTTCGCCCAATCAAACTCCAAACCGCTCAAGGTTTTCATCCTGGCGGGTCAATCCAACATGCAAGGACAGGCCGACATTTCGACTATCGACTATATCGGGGACGATCCTAAAACCGCTCCGATGCTGTTAGAGATGCGAGACAATAACGGGAGATATCGTCTCGTCAAAGACACATGGATATCATACCTCACGCACGGCCGTGGCACACCAAATGGCGAAGGCATTGGGCAACTTACGGTTGGTTTCGGAGCGAGAAAAGATCCGGCAAAAGACGGCGGCAAGATCGGGCCTGAGTTTACATTCGGTATCTACATGCAGAAATCACTCAAGCAGCCCATCTTGATTATCAAGACAGCCTGGGGCGGCAAGTCGTTACATACTGACTTCCGCCCTCCGTCTGCAGGGCCGTATGAATTTAATGAATCGGAGATTGTTTCGATCAAGAAACGCGGCCTAAACCTGGAAGAAGAGCGAGCTAAAAAGAAAGCTGCAACCGGCGTCTATTACCGGCTGATGGTCGAGCATGTGAAATACGTGCTCAGCGATATCAAACGCGTCTACCCTGACTACGACGAAAACCAAGGCTACAAAATCGGGGGTTTCGTTTGGTTTCAGGGGTGGAACGATGTCGTTAACAGCGGCGTTTATCCAAGACGCGGGCAGCCCGGTGGCTACGACAAATACTCCGAATGGTTGGCGATGCTGATTCGTGATGTTCGCAGGGATTTGCGAGCGCCGAATATGCCCTTTGTTATTGGTGTCCTCGGCACGAACGGACCAATCGAAAATATTGAAAAGCGATATCGGGCCATTCACGGCACCTTTCGCCAGGCCATGGCTGCCCCTGCCGACCTTCCGGAATTCAAAGGCAACGTCATTGCCGTGCACACCGCCCCCTATTGGGACATGGTGCTCGATGGTATTGCCAAAAAGCGAGGTCTGCTGAATCAACGTAAACGGTCGCTGGAAAACAGGATCAAGCAGGGTGAAGTCACCGGAGACGAGGTCGCCAACGAGCTGGCCGAAATCGAGGCCGAGTTGACATCTCCCGAAGACAGCGCCTTATGGAAACGCGGGGCCTCGAACGCAGCCTATCATTACCTTGGCTGTGCCAAGACCATGGCCCTGATCGGAAAGGGATTTGCCGAGGCGGTGTTGGAGCTGCAGGTTCGCCAGCTATTGCACAGTCTATTGCGGTATTTTGACTCGGTGGCCTTTGCTCCCAAGACGGAGTTGGATGGAGAACTGCTCGATAGGCTACATCCAGGAAATGCTCAATGAAACGACGCAAATTCCTTAAAATCACCGGTAGCGGAATAACACTGGCGCCCTGGCTCGAACAGTTGGTCATCGCTGCAGATGATAGCGGCGCGCATGGTGGCGTTTCTGACGATAGTGCGAATGTCAACATTCGCTCCCTGTTTGAATCGAATAGCGAAGAAGCTTTGGCGCTTACCGAGGCCGTCTTTCACAAGTGCATTCTCGAGAAGATCATGCAGCCGACGCCACCATTGAGGAATACCTGGATTGTCCCCGGCGGACCGTACTATAAGGGTCAATGGATCTGGGATACGATGTTCGTGGTCGATTTGTTGAGCATTTTGCCCGGCAAGAAAAAGGTGATCCGCGACATCTTCCAAAACTACTGGGACTTCCAGGATCGCTGGAACCGGAAAATGCCCGACTATGCGCAGGATATGATTACTGTTGCGATCAAGACCGCACCGCAGGAGGTTCGACAGTTTTCACAGATACCGATTCTGGCCTGGGGCGTTGAGCGTGTATATAGTCGCAATGGCGATAGGCAACTTCTCAAAGAATGCTTAGGTCGGCTCGAACGGTTTCACGACTGGTTTTGGCGTGAGCGGGATTTGACCAATATCGGATTGATCACGGTTGGTTCATACAGCGGGAAACTGCAACATGCACGCTGGGAAACGTTCGACTACGAGTGCAGTATGGACGATCTCAAACTGACGATGCATCCATTGCGCAAAGGACCCGCAGAAGGAACGTGGTATGGCGATATTTGTGTCACGGGGAACACATCCTACCTCATTATGGGCGAACGGAGTCTCGCCCGCTTGGCCAAGATCGTCGGAGATCGGCAGATGGCGGCGAGGAGAAAGCGACGGATCGACAAGGCTGTCCAGGCCATGCGCGACCACATGTGGGACGAGAAGGCAGGAACGTTTCTGTCAGTCAAGCGTGATACGATGCAAAAGGTACCAGTGGCAACTATCGGTAGCTGGATTCCGTTGACAGCGGGCGTTCCTACCAAGGCCATGACAAAACGCATGGCCGAAGTGCTCGCCACTGATGCCTGGCAGACACCGCTTCCGGTCCCGACGGTCGATCGCACGGATCCTCGATGGAAATCTGATGGCTTTTGGCGCGGAGACGTCTGGCCCTCGACTAACTACCAAATCACTCGAGGTTTGGCCGACTATGGACACAAAACTCTCGCGGCCGACATCGCCGACAAGACCATCGCCAACGCTATTAAAAACGGCATCAACGAACATTACGACTCCGTCTCGGGCAAGCCTATCGGCGTCAAGGATTACTGCATGAGCTGTACGCTGGTGACTATGATGCTCGATGGCCTTACGCAAAAATACAAAGTGAAGCTTTGCGACGAACCTCGCGTACAGTAATAACGAAAGAGACTTAGAGCACATAACAAAATGACTCTGCATTCAAGCGGCTTTTGCTCCCAAGACGGAACTGGATGCTGAACTGTTGAAACGACTATTTCCGGGAAAGAGTCTATGAGAAAACTACTCACACATTCAATCATGTTAATTCTTGTTGGGGCTGTTTTGGTCCCCACTACGGCTAAACAAACGGAATACAAATGGGAATCAGATTCATCTGACCGCGTGTCAAAACCCATCCAGGTTGACCGGCTGCGTTGTGAATACCGGGACCGGCCGTTGGGTATTGATCATCCGGCCCCTCGGTTGAGCTGGGTGCTTGAATCTTCCGGACGCGGGCAAAAACAAACCGCTTATCGTGTTTTAGTTGCTCGCAGTATTAAAGCCCTGCGCGCCGGTCGCGGCGATCTCTGGGACAGTGGTAAAGTAGCGTCGAGCCAAAGCGTGAATATTGTGTACACCGGGGAAGCTCTCGTTTCCAGTCAGCGCTGTTTCTGGAAGGTCAAGGTCTGGGACAAGGACAGCGTGCCTTCCGATTGGAGCGATCCTTCCTCCTGGGAGATGGGATTACTGAAGGCCAGGGACTGGCAGGGAAGCTGGATCAACGATGGAAAACCATTGCCTGAAAAGGATGCGGATTTCTATCGGGATGATCCCGCCCCATTGTTCCGCAGGGAATTCAAAGTGTCCGGACCGGTTAGAAGAGCGCGACTCTACATCAGCGCGTTGGGATATGTCCACACGAGGTTGAACGGACGCGCTGTCGGCGATCATCACCTGGATCCGCTCTGGACCCTCCCGAACAAGCGCGTTTTTTACAGTGTCTACGATGTGAGCAAAAACCTTGCCCGGGGCGACAATTGCCTGGGCGTCACGCTGGGCAACGGCTGGTACAACCCTTTGCCCCTGCGTATGTGGGGACGCGTCAATTTACGCCAGCGCCTGCCGGTTGGACGTCCTCAATTCATCGCCCAGCTCCTGATCGAATATGCCGACGGCTCCCGCGAAATACTGGCCAGTAATTCGGCATGGAAAGTCGCTCCGGGTCCGATCCTGCGTAACAGCATCTATCTCGGTGAGAAGGTGGACGCCCGTAAGTCCGTCAATGGTTGGGACAAGCCGGGTCTGGACGGTCGTAAATGGGACTTCGCACGGATTGCCCCAACTCCTGAAGGCTCCCTCCAGGCCCAGCTCTTGCCGCCCATCAAGGTTACGGCTTCAGTCAAGCCCGTCCGGATTACGGAACCTTCCGATGGTATGTATGTCGTGGATATGGGCCAGAATTTCGCAGGTTGGGGGCGCTTCACCTTCAACATTCCCGAAGGGACGCAGATCACGATGCGCTATGGTGAATTGCTGTACGAAGACGGTACGCTCAATCCGATGACCAGCGTGTGCGGGCAGATCAAGCGCAATAAGCCGCCTGCAGACGGATCTCCCGCCGTAGCCTGGCAGGCTGATACTTACATCGCCCGGGGCGGCGGTCCCGAGACATATACACCCTTTTTTACATTTCATGCTTTCCGCTACGTCGAGATCACTGGCCTAACGACCCGCCCCTCTCTGGATGACGTGGAGGGCCTTCGCATGAATTCTGCCGTGGAACCGGTTGGATCGTTCTCCTGCTCCAACGATCTGTTCAACCGCATCCAGACAATGTGTCAATGGACATTTCTCAGCAACCTGTTCGGGGTGCAGTCTGATTGTCCCCACCGGGAACGCTTCGGGTACGGCGGCGACCTGGTGACCACCTCGGACGCCTTCATGCTCAACTACGACATGGCGAATTTCTACGCCAAAGCCGCACGTGACTGGCACGACAGCGCCTTGCCGGACGGCATGCTCACCGACACAGCACCCTCGGTGGGAATTCAGTATTGCGGGGTGGGATGGGCCATGGCACACCCGCACCTCCAGGTGCAATTGTACCGTTATTACGGAGACCGGCGAATCATCGAAGAGCAATACCCCACCAGCAAACGATGGCTGGAACTTGTTCGGAGTCAAAACACCGATCACATCGTCCGGCAAGGACTTCACGATCACGAGGCCCTGGAGAAGGAAGAGTCGCCGCCCATGATCACCCCGCTCTATCGTGAGTCTGTGTGCATGCTGTCCCGTTTGGCGCGGATTCTCGGGAAAGACGAAGAGGCGGACGAGTACGATCGGTTGGCCGAAGATATTCGCAAAGTGTATGTCGAAAAGTTCCTTGCCCCGGCGACCGGCGTGGTGGCCTCGGGTATTCAAAGTGTGCAGGCCTTTGCCCTGTTCCTGAACATGCTGCCGGCCGACGAACGTCCGGCGGTCCTTGCACACTTTGTGAATGACATCACTGATAAACACAACGGCCATCTGACAACGGGCATCTTCGGCACAAGGTATATGCTGGACGTTTTGAGTAGAGAGGGACACGCCGAAGTTGTCAACGACATGGTCAATCTCCGTGACTTTCCCGGTTGGGGTTATATGCTGGCCCAAGGCGCAACCACGTTGTGGGAACACTGGAAATTCAGCGATAACACTTTCAGCCATAACCACCCGATGTTCGGCTCCGTCAGTCAATGGTTTTATAACTGGCTGGGCGGTATTGAACCGGCCGCCGATGCCGTCGGATTCGATACGTTTACCTTTCAGCCGCAATTCTTTGATGGCCTGGACTGGGTGCGTTGCACTTATCGATCCATCCGCGGTCCGATCACCTGCGATTGGAAACGTGTAGGCGACGGTGTGGCCATGGATCTCCATGTTCCGGTCAATACGTCCGCCACGCTTATTCTGCCGACGGTGGGCGCAATCACCGAAAACGGTCGTCCCGCAGCCGACTCGGAAGGCGTG
>DQCG01000510.1 GCA_003533825.1 Phycisphaerales bacterium | reverse complement strand
GCATTCCCGGTTAAGGTTAGGATGACATGCTCATCGCCTTTTATTCCACTGAATGCGAAGGATTCCGCTCTGCCGGCCACACTGATAACCATCATTGTGGAAAATGCTTCCAATGAACCTGTCACTACCGGAGTAGTCGGCTGGCTTGAGAATGCCGTCCTCATTGATTCTGCCAAGTCGATACACGCTTTACGAAGAACTCGGATCCTAAATGAGAAAGAGCGAACGTTGATTATACACTCGGCAGAGAAGGCGCCTTTGCCGATGGAGGCTGCCGAGCCGAAGGCGAAAATCGTACTGGCGGATTTCGAAGGTCCGGACTATGGAAAATGGCAAGCTGCGGGAGAGGCTTTCGGCAAAGGCCCCGCAAAAGGCACACTCACCGGCCAGCAGCAGGTAAGCGGCTTTGATGGGAGAGGCCTGGTCAATACGTTTCTGGGTGGAGATGGGTCTGGCGGCACGTTAACATCTCCGACATTTGAAATCTCCCGCAAATTCATTAACTTTTTGATCGGGGGGGGCGGCCATGCTGGAGAGACTTGCATCAACCTGATTATCGACGGCAAGATCGTACGCACAGCTACCGGCAAGAATAACGAGAAGCTCGAATGGCATTTCTGGAACGTGCAGGAATTCGAGGGCAAGGCGGCAAAAATCGAAATTGTTGATAATCATTCCGGCGGCTGGGGACATATCAACATAGATGAAATAGAGCTTTCGGACGAGCCGCATAAAGGACCGATAGGCCCGATTGAAAAGCTTCCCGACTACGGCTCAATGGCGCTGGCCCATTTGGAGGGTGCGGTTTCAACTCAGGAAGCTCAGGCACTTCTCGAAACCATTGGCGAGAGGGATGTAAAGCTCCACGCCGAAGAGGATATTTCGTATCCTGTCACTAACAGACGCAGTGCAGCAATAGCGAGCCGTAATATTGAATTGAAGCCGTTCCGCAGACACGCTTTTAACTTTGTTTTAACCTGGTTCTTTCCGAATCATGCGCACGGCCATGAATACGCCAACCGATTCGACAGTGCGGGCGAGGTTGCTCACTACGTAGCGGACGACTGGAGCCGCCTTACCGGCGATACGGCAAAGTGGTACAAGACTTTTTATGTGGACAGCTCGCTGCCCGGATGGCTGCTGTTCCGGCTGCATTCGACTGTGAGCAATCTGGCGACGGGGACATGTCAGTGGTGGCAAAACGGCCGGTTCTGGGCATGGGAAGGCGTCGGATGCTGTGCGGGCACGTGCACCCATGTATGGAATTATGCCCATGCTCCGGCCCGTTTGTTCCCTGAATTAGAGAGAAGCGCAAGAGAGATGCAGGATTTCGGGCAGGGTTTTGACGCCGAAAGCGGCCTGGTCGGCTTCCGAAGCAATCGTGCCTACGCCGCCGACGGTCAGTGCGGAACCGTGCTGAAGGCGTATCGAGAGCACCAGATGTCCGCTGATAACAGCTTTCTGAAGCGAAACTGGCCACGCATCAAAAAGGCGCTGGAATTTTCCATTGACAGAGATGGTAACGATGACGGTCTCATCGAGTCCAGCCAGCATAACACCTACGATATCAACTTCGAGGGGCCGAATACGTTCGTCGGCTCATTATATTTGGCGGCGCTTCGTGCCGGCGAGGAAATGGCAAAAGATATGGGCGACGAGCAATTCGCCGGGCGCTGCCGGAAGATATTCGAAAGCGGCAGCAAGCTTTCGGTCGAGCGGCTCTGGGACGGCGAATATTTTATTCAGGACGTGGACCTGCAGAAGCATCCGAAATTTCAGTATGCGAAAGGTTGTTTGTCCGACCAGCTTTTCGGCCAGGGCTGGGCACATCAACTCGGCCTGGGCTATATCTATCCTCCCGAGTACGTCAAGAAAGCGCTGCAATCGGTCTGGAAGTATAACTGGACTCCCAACGTCGGGCCTTATAACGAAGCTCACAAGCCGGAGCGTTGGTTTGCCAGAGCCGGTGAGCCCGGTCTGTTCACCTGTACCTGGCCGAAGAGCGACCATATAGAAGAGGGAGTCCGGTATCGAAGCGAGGTCTGGACGGGCATCGAGTACCAGGTCGCCGGTCACATGGTATGGGAGGGCATGATTAACGAAGCCTTTGCAATCTGTCACGGCATCCAGAAACGTTACAGCCCCGCCAAGCACAATCCCTTCAACGAGGTTGAGTGCGGCGACCATTACGCCAGGGCGATGGCAAGCTGGGGTGTTTATACTGCTCTGGCCGGCTACGAATATCATGGCCCGAAAGGGCACATCGGTTTTGCGCCGAAGATTACCCCTGACAACTTCTCTGCCGCCTTTACCGCCGCCGAGGGATGGGGATTGTTTAGTCAGAAGCGGGAAAGCAAAATCCAGCGAAACCAAATCGACCTGTGCTGGGGCAAATTAAATCTCAAAACACTTGCCTTTACGGTTCCTGAGAATTTCCATAAAGTCAGAGCGGTTGTAACGTTGGACCGGGAAGCTATCGCAAGCAATTACAAGCTCACAAATGGCCGTCTCGAAATCACCCTGACAACAAAGCTGACCGTCTCTAAAGACAAGACGCTGAGAGTGGCTATTCACAGGCAAGACAGGTGAGAGTGTACAAATAACAGTCTTTACACAGCTTTACTATGCTCTTTTATAGCTTTTTGTATGCTTACTGGGCGATAAATTCAACTTTAGCCTTCTTTTGTGCAAAATTGAAGGTGGATGGGATAATCTTTACTTTTGCGTTAATTTCTCCAATTGGCACTTCGGTGCCATCGCCTGGAATAAAAATGTCCGGCTGAGCTAACCTCCAGCTTGTTACATCTCCTGTTCGCTGCTGCAAGTCAAAGAATATGCCGTTAGCGGACCAGCGATGTGAGATCAACCAGTAATTGTCTGAAAACGCGGCGTTTGTTGAACGTGTCATATCCCAGGGATGAGCATAAACGTCAAATATAGAAGCAGAGACTCCGGTATAAAGTGGATATACACTTTTTGAGCCTTCTTCAAAAGTTATATCTACTTTGTCATTACCTTTACGATGGACATATAGCCAGGGACGAGTTTTGCGATAGATTCCTCTTGAGAACGTATGGCCTTCAATAACCAAATCGTCACCGCTTCTTGTGATCATGTAAGTCTCATTGTTAATCTCAACTTCATCACAATCCACGCGCAGCAAATAGCGGCCATAACCGCTATACGTTTGACAACATCCGGTCAGCGATAGTAAAAGCCCTGCCGTAATTAAGAAATGTACTTTATTCATGGCAACTACTCCTTTAACGTTAATAAATTATTGTTTCGAGTTCTAAGCTTGCCTCCGTTTGAACTATTTCCGTATTGCTTAAAAATGTGACCATTTCGGAGAGACTTTCTTGTTCTCAACTTCAAAAATTAGATGGTAGTCCTCGTCGGTTCTGAAGTATGGTCTTTTTCGATTGTCGAGTTCACTGATAACTTTATGGTGAGGATGTTTGTGCGGATGGATATGACTGCTCATAGCTATCTTTGTGCGCTTGCCGATGAAGTCGAGCCATGGCGTTTTGGTGCCGCGGAACATCCCGTTTTTGGCGCCGTGATGAGGGACCTGAAAGACCTTGATTTTCGATTTGGTCGTATTCTGAATGATTTGGTTCCATTTTTCGGCCTGGCAATCGCCTGTTAGCACAAGACGCACCTCGCTGTATTTTAGTTCCAGTACAACGGAGGTGTTGTTGGGATTGTTATCACATGGTCCCTGCTGAGTGTAAGGCGGCCAATGGAATTTGAGATCAACGTCACCGAATTTAGGGGGGGTTTTGTCGAGATTTACAGCCTCATGAGTTTTGATCCGGGCATTGTTGCTGTTTGCGTATTTTCGCAGGACAGCCATATCATCATCCCAACTCTTGGGGTACCAGAAATAGTTTGTTCCAAATTTCCTGATAATCCTTTTAAGACCGGAATAGTGATCAGAATGCCAATGGGTCAGCAGGACGAACTCGAATGCAGGGGTGTTTTTGTAACTGACTTTTTTTTGTTCGAAATGTTGCTTGATGAAGGTATAGGACGAGAGCGATTCTGTGAAGTCGTTACTGTCCACTAAACCGTAAATTCTCTGCCCCTGGACATTTTCATATTCAATCAGAATGGAATCGCCCCATCCTACATCAATGAATATCACTGTTAACTTGGCCATAATCGCTTCCTTTTCGTACTTAGATGAGGTTACTTGTTTACGTATTCATCATTCGAAATCAGAGTTCTATTGCCTTGTTGATTTCAATACTCCATGTAACGACCCGAAAGCTTTTCTTTTTCGTATTTCTCTTTAGCCCGCTCGGTTTGCATTGTACTCCATTCGGCAAAGACCGTAGTCTCTTTGTCGCTGTAAGTTACCTTCTCGGAACTCTTTGCGCACCATTCCTCAAAGTCCTGTTGATTTGAGCGACCGGTACGAAAAGCCAGGGCTGTCGTGAAGAGCTTTTGTTTGATACGATATACATCGCCCCTTTTCGGAGTATGTTTTGACTTGAAGAGTCCGTTGGGCAACCAAATATCCGGGGTTTCTATAGAGAGATCGCATTCATCTTCTATATAATCAAACAGTTTGTCAAGTTCGGTAGCCGATTCGAACCTCTGCTTCGCACCGCTCGGCTGACAAATAGCAACGCTAAAACCACAGATGATAACAGGAATATTGGCCTTTCCGAGCATAATGGCGCAATCATCTGTCGGTTCGTCCGCTTCAGCGACGAAATAGCTCAATCGTGTCATTTTAAAACTTCCAGCCTTCTTAATGTCGTCGATCCACATTGGTATCGACAAGAGACTTTTTGCTTTTGCTCTTGCCATTGTGACCTCCCTTCTAATCTAATAACCAGTTCACACGCTTTATGTTAGAATCTATGTATTTCAAACCATACCCCTCTCGTCGGTTTAGGTTGGCCGATCTGGGGTACAGATTATCTTCCAATAACACAAAAAAGAAATATATGTTAGTTAATTACCCTAATTTGGTATTCGAGGTGTTTCCCGCTCATCGATTGTCTACGCTTTTCACAACGGATTATTACCAAAAGAATATAAAAAACAAGAAGAAAATGGAGAAAAAAAAATATTCTTGTGTTTTTCGCAAATAACTGCAAAATGTTAGGCAGCAAGGCCCGGAAGTCCATTCGGGCGGCAAAGTAGTTGCCATCGAGGGTAACCACCGGCCAGGCCAGAAAGAAATGCTGCCGGGCGGCGAGAGTTGGCCCGCGAGAAGGCAAAGCAATAGCTATCATGAACGCTACTGAACCAGAAAGGAGCTAAAAATGAGTTCGGATACCCTCCCCAAACTTCACAACGCCATGTGGCCCGGGCTGGTCGGCAAAGGAAATGAACCGGGCCAGGAGCCGCCGATCAGTCTCGAACGGATGCTCGAATTGACCGCCGGCGCGGAGGTGAACGGCCAGAAGTTCGATGGGATTGATTATTTCCTTTTCCTGCCGCACACCGACCCTAACGCCACCGACGACGAACTGAAGAAGATCGCCGACCTGATTGCCGGCTACGGTTTTAGCGTCGGCTCGCTTGTCGCCCCGATATGGGCCGGCACGATCGGTGATACGGCGATGGGAGATGCAGCGGCCCGCGAGAAATTTCTCGACGCCGTGCGTATGGCATGCCGGATCGCTGGCGTGTTCAACGCCCATGGCGTGCGCAAGTACGGCGCGATCCGGATAGACTCGGCGGAATTCGGCGTCGAAAAATGGCGCGAAGACCCAAAGGCAAACACTGCGAAAATCGCCGAGACGTTCCGCGAAGCGGCCAAGATAGCCGCCGACCACGGCGAACGCCTGGCCGCCGAGGGCGAGATTTGCTGGGCCGGCCTGCACAGTTGGAAGGACACGCTCGATCTCCTCGAAGCCGTCGGAATGCCGGAGGCGCTTGGCTTCCAGGCCGACATGGCCCACACGTACCTGTTTTTGATGGGTTACAATGCGCCGGAACATGCACTGCTGCAGCCCGGCTATTCGGAGGACGAGTTTTACGCCGCCTATGAAACGATGGTCGACAAGCTGCGGCCCTGGACAATCGATTTCCACGTCGCGCAGAACGACGGCGAAGTGCACGGCGCCGGTGCGCACGACAAGACTGGCAAGCACTGCCCGGCCGGTGACCCCAACGGCAAGCTCGACGTTGTCCGCTGCGCGGGCTACTGGCTTAAGGACGCCGCGGCGCGAGGTATCCAGCACATCTGCTGGGACGGGTGCATGTTCCCCAACGAGATGCTCGAAACGCAGGATACGTGGAACGCGATCCTCGATGTTATGCTCAAAGTGCGGGCGGCGCACGGGTGGACGTAGGGGCGACCCTATGTGGTTGCCCTGGGCAGCCACTTGGGGCTGCCCCTACGGGCGAATTCGGAATTGGTGCTTCACATATGCTTTTTATAGTCTTAGAACTTGAATAAGGAATCAGTACAATGAAAAAAAAACTTAATGTTGGTCTCATCGGATATGGCTTCATGGGCCGGACGCACTCCAACGCCTACAGCCAGGTCAATCATTTCTTTGACGTGCCTTATGAGCCGGTCCTGCAGGTAGTCTGCGGGCTGGAGGAGAATGTAGCCAAAGACTTCGCCGAGCAGTGGGGCTACAAGTCGTACACCACCGACTGGCACAAGGTTATCGAGGACGACAACATCGACCAGGTTGACATTTGTGTGCCGAATAATATGCACGCCGAGATCGCAATTGCCGCGGCAAAGGCAGGCAAGAATATAATCTGCGAAAAGCCCCTGGCGCTCAACGCGGCGCAGGCCGAGACGATGGTCGATGCGATTGAGAAGGCAGGCGTGCCCAATCTCGTTTCGTTCAACTACCGCCGAGTGCCCGCGGTGACGCTGGCCAAGATGCTGATCGACGAAGGGCGTCTCGGAAAGATATTCCACTACCGCGCCAACTTCCTGCAGGACTGGACGATCTCGGCGAACGTTCCGCAGGGCGGCATGGCCACCTGGCGGCTGGACGTCAAGGCGGCCGGCTCCGGCGTGACCGGCGACTTGCTGGCACACTGTATCGACACCGCCATGTGGCATAACGGCCAGATTGATTCGGTCTGTGCCATGACCGAGACATTCGTTAAGAAACGAATGCACGTGGAGACCGGCAAGGTCGAAGACGTGGGTATTGACGACGCGTGCACGTTTATCTGCCGGTTCGGCAACGAATCACTGGGCAACTTCGAGTCCACGCGATATGCCCGCGGCCACAAGTCGCTTTATACGTTCGAAATTAACGGCGAAAAGGCATCCATCGCCTGGGATCTGCACGATCTGCACCGGCTTAGCTACTTCGATCACAGCGACGAGTCGATTGTCCGCGGCTGGCGCTCGGTGCACGTTACCGACGGCGATATGCCATACATGGATAAGTGGTGGGTGCCGGGACTCCAGATCGGTTACGAGCATACGTTTGTCCACCAGATTGCTGACTTCCTGGAGAATCTGGCCGAGGGCAAGCCGGCATCGCCGAGCTTCCGCGAGGCTCTGGCGACGCAGTATGTCTGCGATGCGGTCCTGGCCTCAGCGAAGGACAAAGAGTGGAAGACCGTTAAAAAAGCTTAAGCCGTTTCGGTCTTTAATTTATATCCGGCTCGAGCGCAAGGAGGTAAGCAATACTCCCGGGCGTTTGAGTATGTAATGTGTTGTGATTTTTGACATAGGAGGTATATGTTTATGTCGGCTAAAGATATTGCCAATAAGGCGCTTGAGCAGGGCAAAGGCGTTGTGCGGCTGGCTCCCAACTGGGTACCGCGTTCGTTTTGTGTGCCGGGTCGGCGGATAAAACTGCACCCGGATGATTATTACGCGATGGGTGGAGAGCGAGGCGGAATCGACGAACGTTGGTTTTCATCGACGACACCCGCAGATAACGGGCCATTGACTTCCAAAGACGAGGGGCTGAGCTTTATCGTCTTCGAGGACGGCGGTAAGGTCGAGAAAGTACGCTTGCTGGATGCAGTTGCCGAACTTAAGGGCGAGATCATCGGCGAGAGATTGTGGAAAGAGCACAAGCGCTGGCCGATGTACTCGAAATTCTTCGACAACAAGGGCGCTCTGCCGCACCATATCCATCATCGTGACAATCATGCGGCACTGACCGGCCAACTGGGCAAACCGGAGGCGTATTATTTCCCGCCGCAGGCGAACAATTACGGCGGCGATTTCCCATACACATTTTTCGGCCTCCAGCCCGGTGTGACAAAAGAACAGGTTCGCAAGGCCCTGGCTGACTTTGAGAAGGGCGACAACAAGATCACGAATCTTTCCGCCGCTTACCGGCTGGAAGTCGGCACCGGCTGGGATGTCCCGCCCGGTGTTCTGCATGCCCCGGGCAGCCTGTGCACTTATGAGCCGCAAAAGGCCTCGGATGTGTTTGCTATGTACGAGTCGGTTCCGCACCACCAGGTCGTTCCCAAGGAGCTGCTCTGGAAAGACACGCCGGAAGATAAGATGGGTGACGTCGACCACCTGCTCGCCGTGATCGACTGGGACCTGAATGTTGATCCTGACTTCGCAAAGAACCGGTTTATGCGTCCGAGACCGGTCCGGCCAATAGGCGAAATGGAAGCCGAAGGTTATATCGAGAACTGGATATGCTATAAGTCGACGGCCTTCAGTGCCAAAGAGCTGACGGTACTGCCGGGCAAGACGGTGACGATTAAGGACAGCGGCTGCTACGGGTTCATCACGATGCAGGGCCACGGCACGCTGGGCGTCTGGGATATCGAGACTCCCTCGATGATCAGGTATGGCCAGTTGACGCATGACGAATACTTCGTGAGTGAGAAAGCGGCCAAAGAGGGCGTGAAAATCATGAATCCCTCGAAGTCCGATCCCATTGTTATGCTAAAGCACCTCGGGCCCGGTAATCCTGATTTGGTTATTGAGTAAACGAATATCATGCTCCATCCCGGTTTAAGGCCGGGATGGAGTGTTTCATCGCATTGATGGTTTTCTACACGTCGCAGAGGGTGATTGCCTCGGTCAGCCCTTTGAGCGGGTCACGCGTGGGGACGAACTCGTGGCCGACGTATCCTTTGTAGCCTGTCTTTAAGATCTCTCTCATAATCGGCGGGTAGTTAATTTCCTGCTTGTCGTCGAGTTCGCCGCGTCCGGGATTGCCGGCGGTGTGATAGTGGCCGATATAGTCTGAGTACTGTCGGATACGGCTGATGATATCGCCGTCCATAACCTGCGCGTGGTAGATGTCGAACAGCAGCTTCATCCTGGGTGAGCCGACTTTCTTGATAATATCGATACAGTAATCGGTGTGGTCGCCCTGGTAGCCCGGATGGCCTTTCATTTCGACTGCGACCCGGCTGTTGAGAATTTCCATGCAGAGATTGACTTTTTTCTTCTCGGCATAGCCGATTATTTTCTTCAGGCCCGCCACGCAGTTTTCGGCGCCGACGTCGTCTGGAATGTCCTCGCGGAAACCGGTAAAGGCGATGACGTTGGGGAAGTTGTACTCGGCGCATGCGTCAATAGTCTCGCGTGTTGCGGCGATAATCATATCGTGGTATTCGGGATTGTTGAAGCCCTTCACGAACGGCGGATCGGGTGTGCCGTTGGGCGCCAGCGCGCAGGTCAGGCCGTGCTTCTTGAGAGTTGGAAAGTCTTTTGGACCGACCAGCTCGATGCTCTTGCCGCCGAGCTGTTTGGTGATTTGGCACATTTTCTCAAGATCCCAGTATTCCGCGAAGCACCAGTGAGCTACGGAATGGTTAATACGGCCTTTCGTTGCTGCAGGCCTCGGACTCTCGTCGACCAACGCGCACGAACCAACGGCCAGGGCGGCGGCGCCCGTACCGGCAACCATTTTTAGCATATTGCGCCGGTCGATACGGCTGGTCGTACTATTCTTTTCGCTCATTTTGAGTTCCTTTCTGTCTCTGTGATATTCTTTTAATAAGAATTCTGTAAAAGTTCATTTTCTTCGGACTTTTCCATTTTTTTCAACTACAAGAGAACTATAGATTCTTTGCCGTAAAGGTCAAGAGAAAAAGAAGCCCTGAAAAGCATGAGAGGGTTTTTTAATGTTTCAAATAACATTTGACAGACGGTGGCGGATTTGCTATGTTCTAAAAACTACGAACGGTCATTTTGCAGGAGTTTATTAGAAAAGCAGTTTTGCAATGAACGAAAGCCTCGATCGACGTAATTTCTTAAAAGCCATGAGCTTGAGTGGGGCGGTGGTGATAGCCAGGCCGGTCCTTTCGGCGCGGGCAGAGGAGGCATCGCCGGGGGAAAAATGGCGAATGAGGCTGTCTACTTCCTCGATTCATTTTATGGGATTACCCATTGAGCAGGCGTGCGAGCGAATTGCGAGATTGGGTTTCGAGGCGATTGATATCTGGTCGGCACACCAGGGCTGTCCTCATCTTGACGACGTGGCCAAACGCCTGGGGGCAGAGGGCCTGAAAAAACTTCTGGCAAAGCACAAGCTTAAGCTTTTCGCGTTTTCTGTTTATCGGGGAGGATACGAGCGTTACGCCGAGCTGCTGGGCGAAGGCGGGGGCGGTGTGGCCGTTCGGGGCAGCGGGCCGGCCTGCAAGCCGGAGGAACTCACTTCTCGGATGAGACAATTTATCGAGCAACTTAAACCGCTTGCGGAGCTGGCGGAGAGATACAATTCGTACCTGGCGATTGAAAATCACGGCAACGCGCTGCTTTGCTCGCTGGATTCATTCAAGGCATTCGTCGATATCAACAAATCGCCGAGGCTGGGTATTGCGCTTGCGCCGTATCATATCCAGTCGCTCAAGGCTTCGGTGCCCGAAGCGATACGCATTTGTGATCAGCAGCTTTTTTTCTTCTATGCATGGCAACATTATTCGGACGCCCAACAGCTTCCGGGCGTCGGCCCGACGGATATGATCCCGTGGATCCGGGCCCTGGCGGATATCCGGTACCGCGGGTACGTCAACCCCTTTATGCACGGGCACCCGGAGCCCGATGTGATGGAAAAGAACCTCGCCATATCGCGAGATTATCTCAAAGACTGCCACAAGAAACTAAAAAATAAAGGGAAAAATTATGGATCGTAAACAGCAACGAGCTCACAAGGCCGACGAGCTGACCCGGCGCGACCTGATGCGCAGCGGGGCCGTCGCCGCGGCCGGTCTGGCGGTGGGGGGCATGCAGAACGTCTATGCCGGGGATGTCACCAAAACCCGCAGCTACAATCCGGAAATGAAATATCGGCCCCTCGGGAAGACCGGCCTATGGATTTCAGAGGTTTGTCTGGGAGGACACTGGAAGCGCGTCGATAAAATGGTGCCGGGCCTTTTTCAGGGCAGAGGATGGATCAATCCCGACCTGAACAACCCGGATTTCAAGAAGAACCGTCGCGATGTGTTGACGCGATGTATCGAACACGGCATCAATTATATCGACGCCTGTACGAAGCAGGAAATCCTGGCCTATGCCGAAGCCCTGAGGGGAAGACGGGATGCGATGTACCTTGGATTCTCGTGGTATCAGGAGGAGATGCGGAGCCTGAGCAGACAGTGGCATGAAGCCATGAAGAAAGGCAAGCCGAAGCCGGCCGGCTGGATCACCGAGCAACTCATGGCCGCCCTCGACAAGGGCATGCGCGAGGCGAAACTCGAGTATGTGGACCTCTGGCGGATTACCATGCACGAGCAGAGCGGCCGGCATGCCGAGACGGAAGTGGATGAGATGATGAGCGCCCTCGAGAAAGCCCGCAAGCAGGGTAAGGCCCGCTTGACTGGTTTTTCCTCGCACGATCGTCCGCATATCAAAAATATGATCGAGACGTATCCCGCGGTTGTCCAGGTCGTCGTAACGCCCTACACGGCCAAGAGCAAGGTTCTCCCGAAGGAGAGTGTCTTCGACGCGATAATCAAGAACGGTGTTGGCTTTTTCGGCATTAAGCCTTTTGCGAGCGCCTCGCTGTTCAAGGGTGACAGCTCGTCCGACAGTCCCACCCGCGATGAAGACGACCGGCTGGCACGTATGGCGATTCGTTATATCCTTTGCAACCCGGCCATAACGGCGCCTATCCCCGGTATAATTAACACACAGCAGGTTGATAACGTCGCCAAAGCCGTCCGGGAGCCCAATCTTAATGAAGCCGAGGCTAAGGAGCTTTCAACTGCTATGGACGAAGCCTGGGCCAGGCTGCCGGATAACTACCAGTGGCTCAAAAATTGGGAATACGTGTAATATCCGGAAGGTAATTTCTAACGGTTTATTGATATATTAGAACAAGGACGTATTGAATGAAAGTCACGAGTAATCAAGTCGTGACGCTGGTTTGTTTTATCGTGGGTAGTTTGCTGCTGGTTTTTGCAGCAAGCTGCTCAGTTGATAAGCAGGCCATGAGCGGCTCAGAACATAAACACAGCGAAGAAGATTCGGGTGAGCATCAGGTTGCAGAAAGCGCTGTGTCGCGGGCATCCTGCCCGCGGTTCGAGGGCGGGACGCCCTCGACGCGAACGGGCTTTGTCGCCAATATATTTTGCAGTGCATGTCACTATGGTTTCGACGATGAGGAGCTTGCTCGCACACACGAGCTGGCCGGCATTGGTTGTGAAAGATGTCACGGTGAATCCGAGCGTCATCGCAGCGACGAAGACAATGTCACGCCTCCCGAGATTATGTACCCCAAGGCCAAAATTAATCCGACGTGTATGATGTGTCATCCGCGGCACGAGATAAGCCAAGTGGCGAGTCACAAGGCACTGCTTGCCGGCGCTAAGACGGTTTTTGATCCGGCGGATGAGGACGACAATCAGATATACTGCACCGACTGCCACGCAAAAGATCATCGCATCAACGTCCGAAACATACGCTGGAACAAACAGACCGGCGAATTGCTAAAAGATTAAGCAAGGACTACCGGTTCGTCTTACACGGGTGAACCGGTATCATCTTTATATTTCTCGCGCAGCGCTTGAAGTTCGACTTTCAGCTCTTTGACGATCTTGGAGTATGCCGGGTCGCCGAATACGTTCTTCATTTCCTTGGGGTCTTTCTTAAGGTCGTACAGCTCCCACTCGTCGATGTCGTTATAGAAGTGTATCAGTTTGTAGCGTTTGGTGCGTACGCCGTAGTGTCGTTTGACGCTGTGTACCGCCGGATACTCATAGTAGTGGTAATACGTCGACTTGCGCCAATTTCGGGGCGTCTTGCCCTGCAGCACCTTTCGGATCGACTCGCCCTGCATGTCGTCCGGGACCGGCACACCGGCAAAGTCCAGGAACGTGGCGCCGAAATCCAGGTTCAGAACGATGTCGTCGCTCACCGAGCCTGGCTTGACCACTCCGGGATAGCGCACCAGCAGCGGCATGCGCAGCGATTCTTCGTACATGAACCGCTTGTCGAACCAGCCGTGGTCGCCGAGGTAGAAGCCCTGGTCGGATGTATAAACAACGATAGTGTTTTCAGCAAGGCCCGATTCATCGAGATAATCCAAAACCCTGCCGACATTGTCATCAACTGAGGCGATGCAACGCAGGTAGTCTTTGATATACCTCTGATATTTCCATCGGATCAGGTCTTTGCCCTGCAGGTTTGCCTTCTTGAACGCCTCGTTCTTCGGACCGTACGCTGCATCCCAGAGCTTCTTTTGTTCGGGTGTAAGGTTCTTACGGGTCGGAGTAAGTTTCAGGTCGTTTTGCGTCATTGTTTTGGCGATACTCATATCCTGCTCTTTCGCGGCGCGGCCGCGGTTAGAGTAATCGTCAAACAAGTTGTCGGGTTCTGGTATCGTCACGTCATCGTACATCGTCAGATGCTTCGGACCGGGTTCCCAACGGCGGTGGGGGGCC
>DQCG01000127.1 GCA_003533825.1 Phycisphaerales bacterium | reverse complement strand
AGGACTCGAACCTCGAACCTAGCGGTTAACAGGAAGCATTCGGAAAACTGCCGAAAAGCCCAAAAGTCTATTGTTTTCAGTATCTTAGCAAGTTTTTGGATTTTCGCAAGAGTTCGCATTCTTTCGCGTTTCTTCGCATCCTATAGCGGTATTCGGAGCGCAAAACGGTATAAAACGGTAGTCGCGTTTTGGAAGTATCTGGGTGCTGTCTGTGGGATTGCCAAGAGATAATGTTCGTATCCGAACAGGGCCTATCTCCGAGGTTCTGCGGCGGCGGTAACTTGGGTTTGCTGCTCTTGCCTTAACCGAGCAAGACGAACTTTGCCCTCATTTACTCCGAGGGCCGCCGTAGTATAGGTAGGCACGCCCTTGATTCGCCCCGGCTTTGTATCCGAAAGCTCCGACAACAAGATCATCGAAGCCGTCGTTGTTGACATCGCCACAAGCTAATCCACGGCCAAACTCATCACGGGAGTTTTCTCCTGTGAGAATCCTACCTGGTTTTGGATCAGGACCGGACAGTTCGTTGCCCCAATAGACGTANNCGTATACCCTGCCAACCCGTTGTCGAAATTGGTTGGCTCCAATAACTATATCGTTGACATTATCACCGTCGATATCGCCACAGACCTCTCCAACACCATAGTTGCTACCTCTAATCTCACCGTCAAAAATCATGTCCGGATCGGTATCCAGACTCCTTTTCGAGTTGCCATGAAAGAGATAGGCACGGCCTTGCTTATAATTGTAACCTCGGGCGCCTATAACTACATCATCATAGCCATCCCTATTCTGGTCAACACATACTATGCCGCGGCCAAAGTAATCATTACCTTCAGATTTTACTTCAAAGATAACTTCGGCTTTCGCATCCATATTCGATTTTTTGCCACCGTAATAGAGATATGCCCGACCCTGCCTAGCATAACCTCCAATGACTATGTCTCCGAAGCCGTCGTTATCAACATCACCACAGCTAATGGTGTAGCCGAAGTAATCTCTTTGGTTTTCTCCAATGAATATTAGATCATGAGACGTATCCATTAATTCCTTTGTGTTCCCATAGTAGAGATAAGCCCGGCCTGTTCTATCGCTCGAAAGGCATGCACCCAGGATAATGTCATCATAGCCGTCATTGTCTATATCATAGACAGCAGGATGACCCCACCCGAATTGTGATCCTTTCTCTGCCACTCCGGCAAAGATCTTATCTGGATTGGCATCCATAGAATCACGGTCACTGCCCCAATAGAGATATGCACAACCACGCTTCTCGCTGTAAAAGCCTGCTGCAATGACGATATCCTCATAACCATCATTGTCGATATCGCCACAGCCAATACCGAAGCCGAACGTATCTCCCTCATTCTGTCCTTCGAGAACTAAATCGGCAGTAGTGTCCATGTCCGGCCCACCGTAGAACAAGTAGACTCGGCCTCGATTGTTATTGTATTTCCCCGCTCCTATAAGTATATCGTCATATCCATCTCCATCGACATCGCCACAGACAGGTTTAATGCCGAACAGGCTGTTGGGCTCTCCGTCAAATATCATGTCCGGGACTGTCGACTCCATTTTTTTTCTTCGTTGAGCCGACTCCAGGAGGGTTCGGCCCGACCCAGTTCTATTAGCACTATCAGCACCTTTGTTTATAAGGAGTTCGGCTACTTTATAGTCATGATTGACTGCGACGTACAAAGGAGTGTGACCCTGTTTGTCCTTCGCATTGATGTCGGCGCCCCTGGCGATTAGCAATTCTGCTACATTCTTGTTGCCAAACCGTGCAGCATGATGAAGGGCAGTAAATCCGGACTCATCATCCTTGGCATCTATATTAGCACCTTTATCCAGAAGGAGTTCGACAATATCTCCATCAGCCGATTCGACAGCCAAATGCAATGGTGTCCGGCCATCTTTGTTCTTCAAGTTAACATCTGCCCCCTTGGTTAGAAGCAGTTCCGTATCCTTCGACAGCCGGTTTTGGGGGTAATTGGTGGTTCTGGTATCCAGGATTACATGCAGGGTAGCATTCACATCGGCACCATTGGCAATCAGAAGCTTCACAAGCGAATCGTCAGTGAGAAATGCCCAGCACAGTGGCGTATATCCCAATTTGTCTTTAGCATTTACATCAGCACCACGTTGAATTAGAAGTTCAGCTATGTCTCTGCGTTTATAACTAATCGCAGTATGAAGAGCAGGCGAAGGCCCACCATTGATATCGGCCCCTCTTGCGATCAGCAATTTAACCATCTCGATGTTGTTGCTGATGTTGACTGTTTCCTGTAAAGGTCCCCAATAATCTTGATAGTTTACTCTTGCTCCGTGGTCAATCAGGTATTCAGCTATTGCCGTATTGTTTTCATCAACTGCCTGAAACAATGTAGGCCAGTGTTCTGGTGCATTAACATCGGCGCCTGCTTCGACAAGTAGCTTGACAACTTCCATTTTGCAAACATCTACAGCATGCCACAGTGGAGTTGTATCTATATAACGCAACTTTTGACGCCCTGTATCTTCCTTATTGTAGACATCCCACCTCTTGGCATCGAGATCGGCGCCTTCGGCGATAAGTGACTTAACCTTTTTGACATCCGCTTTCTTTACTGCTTCGAAGAGCGCTCGGTTCTTCTTTGCCTGTTGAACTTGCTCTATCATATGCTTCGCTGAAGGGGCAATAGAACTTGCGGGATACTTATCGAGAAGGCTCTGAAACGCAGATAATGCCGCATCGAACTGTTTTGATTCGAAATATGACTGTCCGATCCAGTATTGTGCATTCTGGCCAATCTTGCTGTTCGGTGACAGGCTTATCACCTTCTCGTATTGGGCAATGGCTGCATCGTAGTCAGCAGCTTTGCGCAGCTCGTATGCCTTTTCGAAGTGTTGTTCTGCCTCTGTATTGGTTTCTGATTCATTACCTGCAAATGATAAAACAGATAATCCGGGAACGACTGAAAGGATAAAACATGCTGTGAGTGAGATTAGTCTTTTGTGATTCATTTTCTTTTCCTCTTATCTTCCGGTGCTGATTGACTGTGCCATGTCCATCAATTGTGACATGTCGGCATTACCGATTAAGACGTATGAAAGCTCATGATCCCTCCACGCGAGAATGGTTCCTGCGGCTTGCTCGATATTCCGATAGACGGCATATTCTCTGAAATCCTTTGCCTCTAGCCCACGCTGCCCATCCAGAGGCTGCTCGAACAACGATACCGAGTTAATGCCGTCAATATAGAGCAACTGCAAAGCATCGCGGCCGTCGATCCTTCTGATCTGATCGAGTTCATAGCCGGGATGAAGCCAAAGCGGCGCAACCAAATCAAAATTGGCGGTTTCTTTGGCTTCAGAGAGGCTCAGCGTGTGACCATTGGAGATGATCGGTGCTTTGGGCGGACTCATTTGATCTTGGGATGAAGGTCCTCTGACGATTATGCCGGGATGCATGGTTTCTGGCTGGCCATCAAGAAGTTCGTAATACAGAATATCCTCTTGGTTCACCTGTATTTGCATCGGCTCTGGCTGGGCCGGACTCAGAGATGCATGCCGAGCAACAACATTCTGGTGTTCTCTGGCATAAAAGTGAATAACGGCCGAATCATTGGTTTCGACAGGTGCCGCATCACGCTTGGCCAATTCCAGCTCGTGTTTTAAGCTCGTGACTTCTTTTTGGGATCGGATCAAGGCAATCAGCAACGAGAAGCTAATCAGGAATGTCGCAGCCAAGCTACCGATCCACACTAACCTTTGGAACCTAGGCCAAGATCGTACGTTGATCTGAACCATTTCCGGCTCGCTGGATTTTTCCAAAGTAGTTTCCAACGGTTTCATAAAGCCGCCGTCGAGTAACTCAGTAAGGTGCTGGTCCAGGAGACCCTGCCTTGCAAAGACCTCTGCATTCTGCTGAGACTCAGCCAGCCAGGCGAACAATGCTTTAATTTCGTTGGCGTCAAGACTCCCGTCGAGATACCGATCAATTTGCTGACTTCGATCTTTCATAGGGCTTTCTCCGCACTCAAACGACGATCAATACACTCTCGTAATGCGGAACGCACACGATACAACAGCACACCAACAGCACTGGCAGATTTCCGTAATCGCTCGGCAATCTGTTTCAGTTCCAACCCCTCTTCGTAACGCAGCAGTAACGCCCTGCGACCCTCACCACTGACCTTTTCAACACAGTGGGCTAATGCATCCTTCATGTCCTGAACATGAGGATCAAGTTTTTCAAAAGCGCTCGACACTTGATCGATTGCATCCTTGAGTTCCTGATCTCTCAAGCGATACGAGTTGCGGAGGTGAGTCCAAACGACTCGCCGGGATATCCCCAAGGCCCATCCGATAAATGGTTGCGTTGAATCATAAGATGAATAGCGATCAACAATCACCAACGCAACCTCCTGCAGTACGTCTTCGGCTTCCGTAGAATCCCGTATGAAGCTGCGTACGAAACGCCCCACCGAAAGCTCGGCCCGAGTCCAGTCAGCAGTCATACGTTTGATGTGTTGATTATCTGTCATATCACCAATGTATTGTCGATTTTGACAAATCCATTACATGATATTTTAAAAAAAAGTAATTATCCACGGAGACTTAATAAATCAACGAATGGTGGCTGTCCGTTTCTATAACGATAGGGATTAGCATTTCAAATGCAACGATAGATAGAGCGTAAGAAACGCCGCTCATTTCAAGGCTTGAAAAATACGGTAACTTCAATCATGACAAAAGTTGCGAGCCGCAACCGCCAAACGGTCAAAACGGTACGTACTGTTTTAAAACGGTATAAAACGGTAGTAAGATATTTGGAGTGATTGTATCGTAATGCGTAAGTCATTCCAATGAAACGACTTACAACTCCCCGAGTAGGACTCGAACCTCGAACCTAGCGGTTAACAGGAAGCATTCGGAAAACTGCCGAAAAGCCCAAAAGTCTATTGTTTTCAGTATCTTAGCAAGTTTTTGGATTTTCGCAAGAGTTCGCATTCTTTCGCGTTTCTTCGCATTCTATCGCGGTATTTGAAGCGCAAAACGGTATAAAACGGTAGTTGTATTTTGGCTTTTTGCAGGTCAACAAGATTAAGACTGTTTGGGAACTGTGTCACTCCCTCATATTCTGTGCTTGCGACAGTTTTGTTTGCCCTTTTGCCAAGGCAGGAACAACAGATTGGGAATCCGGGGGGCGGCCTGATCA
>DQCG01000351.1:24374-28283 GCA_003533825.1 Phycisphaerales bacterium | reverse complement strand
GGCTTTCGGGCCGGGATCGGGAACTTCCCAGTCCATAAAGTGCAGTACAATTACATCGTAATCGACAAGCTTATCGCTTGCCAGGTCGTTCGGTTCCTCGGTGATTGTAACATCCAGTCTTTTGTCCGCCGCTATGGCTTTGGCCAGAACAGGTGCAGTCAGCTTCCACTTGTGCCCCGGATAGTCGATGCCGGTAACAATCAGAACCTTCTTATTGGGGATTTTGCTTCGGCCTTCCGCCGAAGCGGTTTGGATTTGACCACAACCTGCTGCAAAGATGACTAATGCTCCAAGTACCGCTGCGTACTTCATGACTGCTCTCCTTGAAAGCCAATGGAAATAAGGCCTATTCATGATTTTCGTACTATATACGCCTTATTGCAGCCTGTCAAATCCTATTTCACGTTTACTCAGGCATCAAATGCAACAAGGCAGTTGCATATTCCGCCCGGATGTGATATAAAGGCCAACTGGTGAAAATATGGAAGTAACAGAATTAAAATCAACGATATCAGAATTGTCGGCCCGGGTGGATAAAATCCGGGACTGGCTTTGACTTGCCCGGCAAAAAATCCCAGTTGCAAAAACTCGAGAACCGGATGTCCAAGGAGGGATTCTGGGACAATCCCGATTCGGCCCAGTCCGTAGTATCTCAATTGAGCGCACTAAAGTCGGTTATTGAGCCGGTGGAAGAAATACACCGCGAAGTCGAAGACCTCCGGGAATTGTTCGATTTGGCAGCGGCCGAGTCGGACCAGAACGAATTCAGACAGTTGGAAGAAGATCTGGAGGCACTAATCAAAAAGTGCGAGCAGATCGAACTGGCGGGATTGTTGTCCAGGCCCGAGGATATGAAGAATTGCTTTTTAAGTATCCACGCCGGCGCGGGAGGGACCGAGAGCTGCGACTGGGTGAATATGCTGCTCCGGATGTACACGAGGTATTTCGAAGCGAACAAATATGAGTTCAGGGAGCTTGATATTACGCCGGGAGAAGAGGCGGGAATTCGCTCGATAACACTGCGGGTAAGCGGGCCTTTTGCATTCGGCAAGCTCTCGTGCGAGACGGGAGTGCATCGACTTGTGCGGATTAGCCCGTTCGATGCGAACAAACGGCGGCACACGAGCTTTGCGGCGGTGGATTGCATTCCGGAATTCGAGGACGATATCGATGTCGAAATCAACGAAGACGACATCAGAATCGACTTTTATCGCGCCAGCGGCGCCGGCGGACAGCACGTCAATAAGACCAGCTCGGCGGTGAGGATTACACATGAGCCGACCGGCATCGTGGTCCAGTGCCAGAACGAGAGAAGCCAGCATAACAATCGTGCCCAGGCTATGAAAATGCTCAAGGCAAAATTGTATATGCTCGAGCAGCAAAAACGCGATGCAGAGATTGCAAAGCTTTATGGAAATAAGGGCGAGATTGCCTGGGGAAACCAGATACGAAGCTACGTTTTGCAGCCTTACCAGATGATCAAGGACCATCGAACCAATTATCAGGTCGGTAACGTCGAGGCGGTGCTGGACGGAGAAATCGACGGATTTATCGAAAGCTATCTGCGACACAGAGCGAAAACAAGAAGTGCCAAAAAATAAAAATTAAAAGTAAAGGTTAATAAAAATGAAAGATATTATTGATGTCGAATTAAAAACGCGGACGGTGGATTTCAGCAAGTGCAAAACAGATATACTTACCGTGGGTCTGTTTTCTGATACCAAAGAGCTCGACAAACTAAATAAAGAGCTTAATAAAAACTTAAACGGTGCGATCGATCAGTTGATGGAATTAGGTGATTTCAAGGGAAAAGACGGGACCAGCGCAGTTGTTTACGGCAATGGCCAAACAGGCGCCAAGAGGGTTTTGCTGGTTGGCCTTGGCGAGAAGAAAAAGGCAACGCTGGATACGATCCGTAATGCTGCGGCGCATGCGGCAAAAAAGTCCGTAGAGCTGAAAGCGAAGACGATGAGCCTGGCGCTGCACAAGGCATTCGGCGGACGGTTCGATCCGACCGCGATGGCCCGCGTCTGTGGCGAAGGGACATATTTCGGCAGCTATCGCTATGATGAATTCATAACTGAGAATGACAACGGGCGACTTGGTTCGCTTAAAGTCGAGCTGATCGATCCCGACCCGGCGAAATTAAAAAAGCTGAAAAAAGGACTCTCGAGCGGAATCGCTATCGGCAAGGCGCAAAGTTACGCCCGAACGCTTGCAAATCGGCCGGCCAACGTGGTAACTCCCGCCGAGCTGGCCGCCGCCGCAAAAGAAATAGCACGCGGCTCACAAAGGCTGAGCTGCACGGTTTTCGACGAAAAGCAGATGACTGCAAAGGGAATGGGCGGGGTGCTCGCAGTCGGCTCCGGCTCACAAAACAAGCCGAGATTTGTCATTTTGAAATACAGCCCGCCCGGCAAAGCGGCAAGCAATCTGCCGACGGTCGCGCTTGTCGGCAAAGCCATCACATTCGATTCGGGCGGAATCAGCATCAAACCGTCTGCAAATATGGATGAAATGAAATTGGACAAGTCCGGCGGCATTGCCGTTTTGGGAGCGATGAAAGCGCTGGCCGAGCTAGCGCCGCCAGTGAACGTTTTCGGAATCGTGCCCTCGGCGGAGAATATGCCGAGCGGAACGAGCTACCGGCCCGGCGACATTATTAACACGTTCAGCGGAAAAACCGTCGAGGTCCAGAACACCGACGCCGAAGGCAGAATGATACTATGCGACGCCATAAGCTACGCCGTCAAACAGAAATGCGACATCATTATCGACATCGCCACGTTGACGGGAGCGTGCGTTGTCGCGCTCGGCAAGTACATGGCCGGACTGATGGGCAACGACGACCGGCTTATCAAAGATTTGCAGAAAGCCTCACAGGTCTGCGGCGAAAAAGTCTGGCCCATGCCGAGCAGCGAAGAGTATGCAAAAGAAATGAAGAGCAAGATAGCGGACCTGAAAAACATCGGCAGCCGTTGGGGCGGAGCGTGTACGGCGGCTGCCTTCTTAGGGCAGTTTGCAGGCGACACAAAATGGGCTCATCTCGATATTGCCGGCGTCTGGAGCTTCGAAAAGGCCACGGAATTTACCTCAGAGGGAGCCAGCGCTTTCGGAGTCAGGCTGCTGACAACTTATGTAACCGGCCTGAAAAAAAAGAAAAAGTAGCAAACAGTGAAAGAAGATATTCCAAAAATGAACAAGAAAATTAAAAAGGTGGATACCGAAAGAATTGAAAAGGCGGTGAAGGAAATACTATTAGCGGTCGGCGAAGACATCGATCGCGAGGGATTAAAGAAAACACCCGAACGGGTGGGAAAAATGTACGCTGAACTTTTAGCGGGTATGCGCGAGGATCCGAAAGTTCACCTTCGCAGCGTCTTTAACGAAAACTATGACGAAATCGTCCTGCTGCGTGACATCCCCTTCTACAGCATCTGTGAGCATCATTTGATGCCGTTTATCGGCTCGGCCCACGTTGCGTATTTACCGACCGGGATGGTGCTCGGCGTGAGCAAACTGGCCCGCATTGTGGATTGTTTTGCCCGCCGGCTCCAAACCCAGGAGAGACTGACGTACCAGATCGCCGATTTTATCATGAACAGCTTAAAGCCGATGGGTGTCACGGTTGTGCTGGAAGCATCCCATAGCTGCATGACCATTCGCGGCATCAAGAAACCCGGCTCGACAATGGTGACATCGGCGCTGCGCGGCATCTTCAAAAAGGACCCGAGAAGCCGAAACGAAGTCCTGAGTCTCATGCACAAGTAGAAAACAGGGAGTGATTTCGCTGATGCACAAACTGGTCAGACAGGTGCGATTCTCGGTTAATCCATTCCTGCCGCAAGACAGCCGAGGGTATAATTCGTTCGTATCCAGGCCGGCGGGCGAAGGATTAGCCATATTTCT
>DQCG01000351.1:0-24308 GCA_003533825.1 Phycisphaerales bacterium | reverse complement strand
TCGTGCCGTCGACCGGATTCGTGGTTAACGTCACCGAGATCGACAGGGCCGTCCGCGAATTTGCAGTGCCGATTTTTACCGGGCGCATCAAGCAGGATTTCAATCGGGCAAAACATATTGGGTTTTCTGAAATAGCAGAGCTTTTAAGATCGGCGCGGGACCAATTGACCGATAAGTTCGGCACCGCGAGCCTGAGTGAATTGGGTCTGAAGCTCAATCCTTTCAGGAAAATAGCTCTCGATTCGAAGGATTTGGATATGGTCTATTTTAGCGAGAAGTTTGAATTTGCGGCGATGCACAAGCTCTGGAACGACGACTTTTCCGAGCAGCGCAACCTGGATATTTTCGGAAAATGCGCAAATCCCACCGGTCACGGACATAATTACATCGTCGAGATAACAGTACAAATGCCGGCATCCAGAAATGACTTTCGCATTGGCGATTTTGAAAGAATAGTGGACGATGAGTTTATAAAACTAGTTGATCATAAAAATTTGAACGCGGATGTCGAGCAGTTCGACAAGATGAATCCCACTGTCGAAAATATCGCCGGGGTAGCATGGAATCAACTCGCCGGTAGATTCGGTAAAGTAAGGCTGCACCGGGTAACCGTCTGGGAAACTGATAAGACATATTGCTCGTATGAGGGCTGATACGACGGAAAAACCACATGTCGGCTCATCCCATCAGCCCGGAGACGACGGATTTATAGGACCCTAAAAAAACATCGGCTCCAAAGACAAGACCTGCCACCGGCAATTCCACGAAGGGCCGTTCTGCAAGACCTGTAGCTGATTGAGGTTATCTTCTTTGCTAAAGCTATGTTCTTTATTTGCCGATACTTATGGTATAGTCGAACAGTCGCTCGGCAGGAACCGGCCGGACATCAGAATCCACCGGATTGCCGCCCGATTGATACAGGTTCGACCGCTAAGAAATATTTTCCACAGAAAAACCTGATTTGACAGCGAGGCTGCATTTGCTTTATGCGCAGCCGACGGGGACGGAGTCCAAGCAGATTGATCTGGCCTGCGGCAAATCTTTGGTATTGATAATTTTCCAATGATCATTATCCTTTGCACATAGAAATTACTTACAAGGGGCTTATATGAGAACATTAGTTACAGGTGGAGCGGGTTTTATCGGGTCCCATTTGACCGAACGGCTGCTCAAAGATGGTAATAAGGTTGCCGTCATCGATAATCTCAGCACCGGCAGCGTGGACAATATCGAAAGTTTCAAAGATCACCCCGGCTTTGAGTTTGTCGCCGGCGACATCCGGAATGTCGAACTTATGGAACCTCTGGTCGAGCACTGCGACGTGATTTTCCATCTGGCCGCCGCTGTCGGCGTCAGGTTGATCGCCGAAGACCCGGTCCATACGATTGAAACCAATATCGGCGGCACTGAAATCGTGTTGAATATCGCCAATAAATTCGGCAGAAAAATCCTCATCGCTTCGAGCAGCGAAGTCTATGGCAAAAGCGAAGCGGTTCCCTTTCACGAAGACGACGATATCGTGCTCGGCAGCACGTGCCTCTCCCGGTGGTCGTATGCATGCAGCAAAGCGGTAGATGAATTCTTAGGCCTGGCTTTTCATCAGCAATACGGATTGGACGTGGTAATCTGCAGGTTCTTTAATACCATCGGGCCCAGGCAGACGGGCCAATACGGGATGGTCGTGCCGCGATTCGTTCAAATGGCGCTCGAGAACAAGCCGCTTCAAATATACGGAACGGGCGAACAAACGCGATGCTTCTGTTATGTGGCCGACCTCGTCGAGGCTATCACCGGCCTGATGAATTGCGAGCAGGCGGCAGGACAGGTATACAATATCGGTACGAACGAAGAGATTTCAATAGAAGAGCTGGCTGACAAAATTATCAAAATTACGGGCAGCAAAAGCAGTAAGGAGTTTGTGCCCTATGAGGTCGCCTATGGCAAACCCATAGAGGATATGATGCGGCGTATGCCAAGCATAGAGCGAATCAAGAAGACTATCGGCTGGGAACCTACAACAAACCTGGACGAAACACTGCGACTGATCGCCGGAAGCTTGAAGCAGAAATCTCGTTCCGAGAGTTGATTGATTGTAGAACATGAGTATCTGTATGCGAGCAAAACTAAACCAGTGGGATTACCTGATCGTCACCGCTTCTAATGAGGCCCAGGCCCGGGCGTACGAATCGCAGCTTAAAGTCCGGCAGGATATGGGACTTCTCAGCAGCGTTCGTAACGTGATGGTGGTGCCCGATCCCGGCGGAAAGCGAATTGGAAGCGGAGGCAGCACGCTTTACTGCCTGACCGAAGTGCTCGACAGGCGGCTCAAAGACAACCACCAAGCCCGGAGCCCGAAGGCGTGGGAGAAGGTACTGAGAGACCTGCGGATTCTAATCGTCCACGCAGGGGGCGATTCGAAACGCCTGCCTGCATACGGCCCATGCGGAAAGATATTTGTTCCGGTTCCATCCGAGAGTGACACAGCGATTCCTCTGAGTTTGTTCGATCGACAATTGCCGGTATATCTTGCCTTACCCGAGCCGGCGGCAGGCGCCGGCCAGGTGGTTATAACCTCCGGCGATGTTTTGTTGAGATTCGACCCCTCGGAAGTAACATTTGCCGCCGAAGGAGTCACCGGATTGACCTGCTATGCTCAACCGGAACAGGCAAGCAGACACGGCGTCTTTTGCAGGGGACAGGCAGACCAGGTGAAGCTGTACCTGCAGAAACCCTCTGCAGCCGAGCAGCAGGCAAAAGGGGCAATCGACGCATACGGCCAGAGTTGCCTGGACATCGGGATTATGAACTTTGACGCGGCTACGGCGGTTAAAATGCTGGATCTGTTCGGTGCTGGCACCGGCCGGAACGGCAAACTCACCCTTAGCGGCAGAATGGGCGAAGCAGTCTTGGAACGCGGCCTGGATTTCTATCGCGAGATATGCTGCGCGATGGGCAGCGAAGCCTCCAAATCCGAACACGCCGAATCTGCACAGAACAGCGGCTCAAAATGGACCAAACCTCTGCTGGAAAAGTTGTTTAATGCCATTTCGCCGGTACTTTTCAGCATGAAACTCTTAAAACATTGTGATTTCCTGGATTTCGGGTCCAGCAGAGCGATTATCAGCAGCGGTACCCGGCTGCTGCAGGAAGACCGGGGAGTCTCTCATCTGCAGACCTTTCTTGACATCAACAATGAAATAACGAACGATGGCCTTGTGAAAGGCGCTTCTTCCTGGGTGGAAGGCTGCCGTATCAATTCGTCACTCGTACTGGGTGGAGAAAATGTAGTCGTCGGCGTCGATATCGATGAGCCGATTTCTCTGTCAGCGAGGGCATGCCTTGACGTCATCAAGGGGCGCAACGAAAAAGGCCGGCGTGTCTGGTTCGTACGCTGTTACGGTCTGGACGACACGTTTAAGGAGACCATCGAAGAGAATGGCAGTTTCTGCGGAGTCGATGTGCTCGATTGGCTTGGCACCGTCGGCGCCGGGCCGGAAGACGTATGGAATGCCGATATCCCCCCCGGGAAGCGCAGCATCTGGAACGCCCGGATGTTCCCGGCGGTAAAAATCCACAACCAATATAAGAGATGGCTGTGGATGCTCGATCCGGGCAGCGCCGGTGACGAGAAATTCAGAGCATGGCGGAAGGCGGACAGATATAACCTCGAACAGATTTTGGCCCTGGCAGATCACAGTGACTTTTATAAGCGGCGTCACGAGATTCGAGCAAAGTTAATCCGGCGGTCTCTTCGACAAATGTTTCATCCACAAAGCGAATTCTCAAGCACCGAGATGGCGTATTTGTTGAAGGGGGCCGAGGATTTGAGTGCATGGATTTCGGAGATTCTCACCGAAGCCCACCGGCATTTTAGAAACTCCGGCAACACGGGAATCGGCTCACTCGTATTTCCGCGAATTATTCATACGCTGGGCTCGGCACTTCTCGAGCTTTACGAAGATGTGGATATCCCGCTTTCGAAGGCCCTGCCGGATTTAAAGCGGCTGCTCAGTCCGGCAGAGCGTAACTGGCTGGAGTCTTTCGGTCTTGATTTGAACTCGAAGGTTTCGATAGTTCAATGGGCCCGCCGGGCACAAAACATCGCGTTCAAAAGCCTGGAGAACGCTATCGTTTCCGGCGGTTCCGGCCAGGATATCCATCCACGGAGTGTTCTTCGAAGCGACGAAATCGTCTGGGCTCGGGCGCCGGCCCGTCTTGACTTAGGCGGCGGCTGGACGGATACGCCGCCTTACTCACTCGAGTACGGCGGCTGTGTAGTCAATGCCGCGGTCAACCTCAACGGCCAGCCGCCCATACAGGCCTATGCCCGCGTTATCGATGAGCCTGTGATTCGCATAAGCTCGATCGACCAGGGAGCAAAAACCGAGGTCACCGGTTTTGACGAGCTTCTGGACTATCGAAAAGCGACGAGCGCTTTCGCCCTTGCAAAGGCCGCCCTGGCTCTGTCGTGCCTGTCACCAGGAAGGAACTGTGTTAACAAAAATACACGCTTAAAAAGAGTCTTAGAGCGTTTTGGCGGAGGAATTGAGCTAACCACCCTTGCGGCGATTCCCAAGGGCAGCGGCCTGGGCACATCGAGCATAATGGGAGCGGTGATTCTCGCCGCAATTCAGCGCGTGATGGGCATAGAATTGTCTCATCGCCAACTGTTCCACAGCGTGCTTCGCCTGGAACAGGCCCTGACGACCGGGGGCGGCTGGCAGGATCAGATCGGAGGGGCAATCGACGGAGTAAAAATGATTGTTACCGAGCCCGGATTTATCCCCGATGCCCGAATCCATTACGTGCTGCCCGACGTTCTCGACCCGAAAGCCAACGGCGGACAAAGTCTGCTGTACTACACTGGCGTCACCAGGCTGGCCAAGAACATCCTCCAGCAAGTCGTCGGAGGATATTTAAACCGGCACCGCGCCACAATGGCCACGCTGAGACAAATTCAAATCGTAGCCGAAGAAGTAGCGGATGCTCTCATCCGCAAGGATATCGTGACCTTCGGGCACCTGATTGATGTTGCGTGGCAGCTAAACAAGCAACTCGATCCGAACTCCAGCAGTGATGAAATCGAGTCGTTGTTCGAGAGGGTCCGCTCCCACATATACGGCGCAAAACTTCTCGGCGCCGGCGGAGGCGGTTTCATGCTGATGATATGCAAATCTACAGAGGATGCTAAAAGCATTCGCGAAATGCTCGAATCCGAGCCGCCGAATAAGCGGGCGAGGTTCTTCGATTTCGACATTAGTGACGAAGGATTAACCGTCACCGTCTGCTAAGCCGGACAACTCCGGCATCTCACTAACAGGACACATTAAAGTTCCCGAAAGCACACTCGTGGAATTCGCAAAACCAAAATTAGCTCGGCATTACGCGGCCGTTCTTTGCGGTGCCCTTGCGCTTTATATCGTAAGCTGCGCCCCCGGAGTGTTATGGCAGGACAGCGGGCTGATTCAGTATCGCATCCAGCACAATGATATCGAAGGTTTTCTCGGCCTTGCGATTTCTCATCCGCTCTTTTACATACTGGCTATCGGCGCAAAATACACCCCGTTCGGGGAATTCGCCCATAGGGTCAATCTGGTCTCGGCAATCGCCGGGGCGGTTGCGGTTGCGAACATGTTCCTGCTCGTGCGCCTATGGCTCGGCAGGAATTTTCCGGCAGTCATCGCGGCCGTTACTTTAGCCGTATCCCACACGTTCTGGCGCCACGCGAGCATCATCGAAACCTACACGCTCTGGGCCGCCCTGTTTCTCGCCGAACTGATAATGCTGCTGCAATATACCAAAACCAGGCGAGTGGGTTATTTGTACTGGCTGGGATTGCTGAGCGGCCTTTCAATAGCCGTGCACATGCTCGCATCGATACCGCTGTTGTGTTACGCCGTCTTTATTATTTATCTTCTGGCTAAAAAGGAAATTCGCACCAAAAGCCTCGGGATCCTTGTTCTGCTGTGGATTGCCGGCGCGCTGCCATACGAATATTTGATAGTCAAAAATATGATACAAACGGGCGATGTCACAGGTACCCTGGCCTCTGTGGCCTTCGGCCTGCGCTGGCAGGGAGCGGTTCTTAATACCTCGCTTTCAATGGGAATAGTAAAAGAGAACTTTCTGTATATTCTGCTCAATTTTCCCACGCCGAATATTCTGCTTTTCTTTGTGGGCTGCTTCGGACTGTTCAAAATGTCACTGGACCGAGGTTTTAGAAACGTCTTATTGGCACTGACCGTTCTGTTTTTTATTTTCGCCTTTCGGTATACCGTCCCTGACAGATATGCGTTCTTTATCCCGTTCTATTGCATGGTTTGCGTCCTCACGGGTCTTGGAACGCATCTGTTGCAGCAGCGTATGAGTCGTAAAATTTTTGTGTTTTTGCTGTTTTTTTTCAGTTTTCTGCCCGTCGGCGTCTATGCCGCCCTGCCAGCCCTGGCCAAGAAAATGCAGCTTAATATCGGCACGAAAAACGATATACCTTACCGGGATGATTACGAATATTTCCTGCGGCCATGGAAGACAGGATACAATGGGGCCGAGCGATTCGCCGATGAGGCGTTGAGCCTGGCGGAGAATGATGCCGTCATCTATGCCGACACAACAACTGTCGCCCCGCTTTTATATCTTCAGGAGGTTAAAGGAAAGCGCCCCGATGTGAAAATCGTCTCCGGCAGCGTAAAAAGCAAAAACGCACCAGGATTCGACAAGCAGACAATCGGGCAATTGCTTGAGGCCGGGCCGGTATACGTTGTTTCATCGCAGCCGGGATACTGCCCGGAGTTTTTGCTCGACAACTATGATTTCGTTCGAGCGGGTATTCTGTGGCAGGTAGTCGAATCTCAAGATCGAATCGAACCAACAACGAATAAATGAGCGAACAACCTGTTACAACCCCGAAAAGACTGGTCCACAACACGTTCTACAACGTTGCGGCGTTGATGTGTAACGCGGTGATCGGTTTCTTTCTGATACGCTTTTTTCTAAGCCGGTTCGGCGAGGCTCAATACGGCGTATGGGTGCTGATTGGCGGCTCAATCTTTTGTTACGCCCCCCTGTTAAGCTTTGGATTTAATAGCTCGATCAACAGATATATCCCGCTCTTCATGGCACAAAATGACAACGATGGAGTTCAGCGGGTCATCAACACATCATTGTTTTTCTTCATAGCTGTAGGCATCGTTCTTCTAATCATAAGTCTGGTTGTCTGCTACAACGTCGGTTCCTGGTTTGCCATCGAAGCTCAACTGGTAAGGACCGCCGGTATACTCGTGCTTATCGTCGGATTCTGCTCTGCCTTTGCGATACTCCTGCAGCCATCGACCGCAATCCTAAGCGGACTGCAAAGATATGATATCATCAACATAGTCATGCTGGCCGTATTGTTCCTGCGAACATTTCTGGTAGTCATACTGCTGCAGCAAGGTTACGGTCTGCTGACAACGGGATTCATGTTCGGCCTGAGTGAAATTGTCATGAGAGTTATACATTCGGTCTTTGTAAAGAAGTTGCTGCCCGCAGTATCATTGTCATTTGCAAAGATAGATTTGCAGCTTCTGAAGGAAATGCTGGCATACGGAATAAATACATTCATGTACGCAATGGGGGCCATAATCATCTATAATGCCAGCTATCTGATCATCGGGATTTTCATCAGTACCGCCCAGATAAGCCAATTCAGGATTGCAACGGCGGGTGTTATCTTATTGTCACAACTTCTGCAGGCTTTCACGGCGGCGATAAAACCGGCAGTCAGTGACCTCGACGCCAGAAATGACGCCGCGGCGGTTAAGGAAATAGCCTTCCTGACACAAAAGTACAGTCTTCTTTTGATCATTCCCGGCGGCTGTTTCCTAATCGCAATGGGCAGAGAGTTTCTTGGCGTATGGGTCAGCGATCAATTCAAGGACCCGACGGTCATTGACTCAATGGCTGTCATCCTGACCATTCTAACCGTCGGACACTGTTTGAGGCTGGCACAGCACAGCAACTTCCTCGTGCTTGTAGGGCGCGGGCAGCATAAGATTTTCGGGATTCTGACCGCCTTGATGGCACTATTCTGTGTTGCGGCTTCCATTCTTTCAGTAAAGGTATTCCATTGGGGCTTGCTCGGAATAGCTTGGTCGAATTTCGTGCCGATGGCGCTAACATCCATGTTTATTCTACCGAGGTATTTTAACCGGAAAATGCGTATCTCTACTTTTGAAAACATCCGGAATGTTTGGCAGCCGGCCTTGCTGGGTTCGCTGCCGGCTGTAGCGATGATCTGTATTTGGAAATATCTGGCACCACCTGATTCATGGCTCGAAATCGTCGGCGTTGTAGTCGCCGCAATAGTCTTGATAGTTATAGGCGGCTGGTTCCTGAGTTTGAAAGAGGTTGAGAAAAAACGATTCGTCAAGATTGCTCTGCCAAAAAAGGAAAGTGGCCAAGATTAGTTACAGAGAGTCTCATAAATACGAGGGAAAAGGCGACGAATACGAGGCTTACTACCAGAGTAAGACGTGGCAAAGATTCCTTTGGTCACGCGAGCAGGAGATTATCCTGAGGATTCTGGAGAAATACTTCACGGGCAGAGATGTTCATCTGCTCGATTTTGCATGCGGGACAGGACGTATCACGGAACTGCTGGAGAATCGCGTCAAAACATCGACGGGTGTTGATGTATCCGGCTCCATGCTTGCCATCGCCAGAGAAAAGCTCAGGCGAACCGAGATAATCGAAACGGACATTACGGCGGAAAATATTCTCAAGCCAAGGAAATTCAATTTGATTACCGCCTTCCGGTTTTTTCTCAACGCCGAGCCGGAACTGCGATTCGCAGCTATCGGGGCGCTTGCCGAGCTGCTGGACGAAGACGGATACCTGGTTTTCAACAATCACCAGAATTCCGGATCGCCCTGGATAAAACTGCGTAATGCGCACTATCGAAAGAAGCAACCCGATGGTGTTCTCAACGTAATGAGTATCGAGCAGATGAAAAATCTTGCCGAAGGAGCCGGGCTCGAAATCATCGAGGTTTATCTGGCAGGATTCTTCCATCCGCCAAAGGTTCCGGTTTCATTCTGCCTGAATCGTGCGATAGATTGGGCGGCCGGCAAATTCAATTACCTGAATCGATTCTCGGAAAACCTGATAGCCGTCTGTCGCCGGAAAAAAAATATAAAAATGGAGCTTTTACCTCTTAGTACTCCATAACAATCGAATTTGTAGAAAAATGAGGAAAGAGTGGCAGCCTCAAGCAAAGCTTGGGGATGGCCTCTCCCCCCATCCCCAAAGCCTTCGGCTTTGAGGCTGCCACTCAGGCGCAAGCATTGAGCCAGCAAATTCACGTGTTATGAAGTACTCGGAAATGATCAATGGAAATCGTTGGTGATATTATACGAAAAACCGGAGAACCGGGCACGCTGGCAATAGAAGCAGCTAAAGCGTCGATGGCTTTCGATATCGGCAAAGACTGCGGCCTGTTTTATGTACCGAAGATTGTTAACTTCGATGCTAAAACAGGAGTGCTCGAATTCGAGCGACTCAACAGCCTGGTGACACTGCTCGATATGGCGGCTCGTAAAGACCAGCGGTTATTCGAGCTTTTGAAAAAGGCGGGGCAGGCACTGGCGGTTGTTCATGAAAAACTGGTCTTGCCCAAGGAGATGAAGTACGAACTTCCACCCGAGTGGATGGCCTGGCCCGGCGAGAATGTTTTCATTCACGGAGATTATGCAGGATTTAATTTGTGCTTCGACGAATCCTCCGGCCGGCTTGTGATTCTGGACTGGAGCTCGGCGCCGCTTCTGGGGCGAAATGTCACTTACGGTTCGAGATTCTTCGACATAATCTGGCTCATGATTTTTCTCTTTTACGGCGCCCCGAGGCAATGCCTTTTCAACTGGGACGCCCCGGCCATGGCCAACGCATTCCTTTCCGGATATGCAGAACGACGCCCCGAAATAATTCAGCGTTTATCCGGTGATTTTAAGCCGCTGATGCGTCGATATTATCGTAAGACCGTATGGTACCTCGCCAAACAACGGTCCTTGTACAAAGCGGCCAGGTACCTGCTATATCAGTTTATGATTTACCCAAGATTTGCACGTTATCATCCCGGGCTTGATTAAGTCCGATAGTTTTGCCGGAGGTTTCGGTTTATTATGTATGCCGAATATGCAGATGAAATTGAATTCGACCAGGATTACCTGGATTACGAACAGGGCGAGCGGACTTCCGACATCCCTTTACCGCCGGTAATGAACGTTTTGCTTTTCGTAAGCTGGTTTGTCATTTGCCTGATCGGACTGGCCGTCATTACCCTCGCAAAAAATCCCGTTGCGGGTATCATAATCATAGCAGTGCCGACGTTCATCGGCATGGTCTTAAAACCGACTTTCGGCCTTTGCATCATGATGCTGGCGCTGCCGACAGGCGCCGGTATCGGATTTAACCAAACTTTCAGTCTCGACCGGGGAGTCGGAGTAGCCCTCGCGGTCAGCTTTGCGCTGAACGTACTGATTACCCACCCGAGGTTACGCATCAGCAACAAGGCGTTATGGGTAATGGCAATATACTCAATCTGGATATTGCTGGTCTCTCTGGCGGGACAATATCTCGGCCTCGAATTAATGCGTGCGTTCACCCAGTTCCAGCTTCTTATGCTTATTTTGATTGTATACTGGATACTCGAAACAAACGGCGAAAAGACTTTTCAATGGGCGCTCAGAGCATACGTCGTCGGAACATTGGGCACCATCTTGCTTGCATTCATCACCGGTGCGGCGATCAGAACGCTGGAGAATACTTCTCAGACAAGATATTCAGCTACATTAGGTGAGGCAATCGATGCGAATATGCTGGCCGCGTTGACGAGTACGGCCTTTCTGGCGGCCATTTACCTGTTTGCCCGTAACAAGAATATACTATGGCGAATCGTAAATTTCGCGGCAATATTGTTTCTGCCCTTAATGCTGCTCAAAATCGGCTCTCGCGGCGCTCTTGTCGCGCTGGCGTTTACATTATTGTCGCCGCTGCTGTTCATACGGCAAGTCGCACGAAGGCCGGCATTGGCGGTTCTGCTTCTGTTGATTTTTCTGCTGGCTTCAATCGGCTCCGGGCTGCTGATAAAAGGTGATGGACTGGAAAGGTCTGTCGCAGAACGGCTGACGGACGTCGGCTATGCCAAAGAGAGCCTTCATTACAGAATGGAACCAATAAAGCAGGCAATCAAAACCGTGGTAAGAAAGCCGGCGGGAACCGGGTATTATAGCTGGTTCGAAGAAACCGGAACTTTAATCTGGCCGCACAACGATTTCTTTCTTGTTTTAGGGATTTATGGCTTGCCCGGCGCCTTGCTCTTTACATGTTTCATGGGCATTCTGCTGGTCACTATAAGGCGTACCCCGCTCGGACTCGAAAAAATATACGTCAGGGCGGTTCTCATATTCCTGATTATGATGGGACTGACCATCGGTCAGATGTTCCACAAATATTACTGGGTTTTCCTGGCGTTTGTTATGGCGGGCGAACGGATCGCTAAAATCTATACGCCGGCCGACGATTCAGAATCTGCCGCTGAACTTGAAGAAGATTTATTAATAGAATATGAGCTGGTTTATTCAGACGAGATTGTTAGTCCGTAAAAAATAAAATACAGGTGCCATTGCGAGCGGAGCGAAGCAATGACAAATACACAAGTCAAATGTTGCAGAGTATTATAATATCTTGAGAATTTTAGCTGTTTCACACCTGTTTCCCAATCTCAAAGAAGCCAGATACGGCATCTTCGTGGCCCGGCAGCTTTGCGAGATTCGCAGGCTTGGGGCGGAAATAACCGTTATGGTGCCGCGCGTCTGGTGCCCGGGAGTCCTGCGGCACTTCGAGAAATGGAAAAACCTTGACCACAAGTGTCCGCTTTGCCGATTCGAAGGAATCGAGACTTTCAGCGTGCCGTATTTAAGACCGCCGGGGAATTTTTACAATCGATGGTCCGGGCTGGCCGCTTTCCGGGCTATGAAAAGTAAAGCTCACGAACTACATAAAAGCGAAAAGTTCGACGTGATATACGCCACGGATTTTTTTCCGGATGGAGATGCGGCCGCAAGACTGGCCAGGTACCTCAAGATTCCGACAGCTTGTCTGAGCATCGGCGTAGACGTAAATATAACCGCCCATTCCAGCGGAAATATATACAAGCACTTTGTGAGGACAGCAAAGGCTCTTGACGGCACGTTGGCCTGTGGACAAAGCGTTGCAGACCGAATCAAAGCTGTCACCGGCGAGAATCCCTTGTGCGTTTACGGCGTCCTGGACCTGGATGAGTTCTCGCCGGCACCGGATAAAATCCCGGCCAGAAAAGAGTTGGATTTGCCGCCGGATAAAACCATAGCCTTGTACGCCGGCTACTTGACCAGGCGAAAGGGTGTTTATGAACTTCTCGAAACAATAAACCGGGTACGAAAAACGTGCCCGGACATACTGCTGGTCATGTGCGGAGCAGGGCCGGAGGAAAAAGGACTCCGGACAGCGATTCGAGAAATGAGCCTCGACAATATCGTTCGCATGACTGGTGACATCGAACCGGAACGAATGAACAAGTGGATGCAGGCAAGTGACCTGTTCGTGCTGGCTTCCCACACCGAAGGTATGCCGAACGTCGTTACCGAAGCAATGGCTTGCGGCCTGCCGGTTGTAGCCACTGCGGTCGGCGGCCTGCCGGCGGCCGTCGGCGACTGCGGCGGCGCTATTCTTGTGCCGCCCGGGAATATCGACGAGATGGAAAAAGCGATTGTAAAGCTAATCAAAGACAATCAACTGCGGATTAATATGGGCATCGCCGCTCGAAAGAGGGCGGAAGAACAATTCGGCGGCAAGCGCAACGCACGCCTGATTTTGGATTATCTGCAGAAAATCGCAAAAGAAAACAAGGCAAAATTAAAGGGCTAAGCAGCTCAATGAAACAAACGTACCTGTTAATAGACGCATGTCAATTCTCCGCCAACTACAACTACTGCCTGTTGGACGCTCTGGCCAAAAAAGGGGAAACAATCGTCTATGCCACAACAAAATTTGCACATGGGCACATCCCCAGCCCGCCGGATGTCACGGTTTTCCGCTGTTTCTTTTTCCTTGCCCGCCTGGCCGGTCGAAAGACTTCATCCGGACCGGTACGGCGTTTTCTTCGGGCGATCGAGTATCCGCTGAATCTACTTATTTTACTGGCATACGTATTGATAAAACGCATTAAAGTCGTTCATTTTATATGGGTTGTTTCGCCCTGCCTGGACTATCAACTGATAAGACTTTTACGATTGGCCGGCCGTCACGTGGTTTATACCGCGCACAACCCTTTCCCGCACGAGCCCAAGGCCGGAGATATCCGTAAGTATTCCAGGATTTACCAAAGAGTCGACCATGTGATCGCACTAACGAACTTTACGCGAAACGAAATAATGGCACATTGCGGGATACCATCCGAGAAAATATCTGTCCTGCCGCACGGGGATTACGAAGTACTGTTTTCGCAATACGGCTATAACGATGATTTGGCTGAAAACGTACGGCAAAAAGCGGGGAATCGCAAAATCATTGCATTCCTCGGGCATATCCGTCCATACAAGGGACTGGAAGTTTTCGTCGATGCGTTCGCACTAATCAAAAAACGGCAGCCAGATTCTTTCTTTCTGGTCGCCGGTTCGGTGCTCGTAGGCGATAAGAAAAACTGGGAAGAAAAGCTCGCCAAAAGCTGTAAGCCCGACGACTTGTGGGCAGATATCCGTTTTGTGCCGGTAGAAGACCTCAAAGCATATCTTTCGGTCATAGATGTACTGGTTCAACCCTACATTAGTGCATCCCAAAGCGGCAATACGGTTATGGCCTACTCCGCGGGAATTCCGGTCATTTCGACAAACGTGGGCGGTCTGGGTGAAATGACTGAGGATGGAAAAACAGGATACGTTATCAGCCCCAGCGACCCCGAGGCAATCGCTGAAGCTGTTAACAAGTGTTTTGAAGGCAATAACCACGAGCAAATGTCTTTCAACGCCCGCCGGGCTGCGGCCGAGCAGTTCAACTGGGAGAAAATAGCCGGGCAAACCGCCGCCGTGTATCGGCAATGTGGAGCTGCTTCATAGAATATAGTGCCAAACGCGGAGCATAGTGTGCACCAGGTAAAACGATTATTGAAAAGGACGGCATGGAAGATTTTGCCGCAATCGACGATTCAATTGATAAAGAAACGTCACTATCTCAGGCTGCTTCGCTCACCTTTATTGGAAAAAGAACCGGAACTCAGAGTTGTCCGATATTTAGTTAAACAGGGTGACACCGTAATCGATATAGGGGCCAATGTCGGGGTATATTCAAAAATACTCTCGGTACTGGTAGGGGCGGAGGGCCATGTATACAGCATCGAACCGTTTCCTCCGACCTTTGAAATACTGTGTTACAACGTAAGAAAATTACACCTCGATAACGTCGAGCCTGTAAACGTCGCCGTTTCCGACTCCGAGGCTGTCGTGACTATGGCGATTCCTTACGATCCATCCGGAGCAGAGACTCATTACCGGGCTTCCATTATCACGGATCGCCCGGAAGAAGGCAAAACAGAAACGGCTAACGTCCAGGCAATCAAAATTGATTCCAGATTTTTAAGCGAATCCGGGACAATATCATTTATCAAGTGCGACGTGGAAGGACATGAGCCGGCCTGCATCAAAGGGGCGGCAAAGTTTTTGGCCCGGTCTCAACCTGCATGGCTTATCGAAGTCTCGGGAGAACCGGATAATGCAAATTCGGCGGCTCATAGTGTTTTTAAGATATTATGCGATCAGGGCTATTCCGCCTGGTGGTATGACGGCAGCAAACTCAGAAAACGCCGCCCCGGCGACAAAAGTACCAATTACTTTTTCTTAAAAGAAAATCATATAGATATTCTGAAAAACTTATGTATAGAGCCTAAGAAAATCCATCCCCATCCCGATAACAACAATCGGGATGAGGCTGCCACACAATAGAATCCATTCGAAACAACGGGTGGCAGCCTCAAAGCCGCAGGCTTTGGGGATGGTCGAGAATGACTGAAGCCAGCTAAACACATACTGAAAAAAGAGACTTAGGACTGTTATTGACTTGAGCCTGGAGAAGGACAATTCCTATGGGAATTGGTGAGGTTTTCCATCCGGAGCCAGTAACCTTGCCGCCCAGGCATAAAAACACAGCGGCGCATTGGCCATGGTTTTGTTCTGGGACGAAGGCATATTCGGCCCGCCGTTGGTCAAATCATAAGCCAAGGAAAGAAACAGGTTTTTCACGGCATCGTCGTATGCTGCAAGTCGATGCCAGCCGAACCAGACGTGACCTTTATACCCGGGCGGTAATTTGCCGTGTTTGGGATCATCGTAAGATATGTCACTACCGTCGACGAAGTTCGCAAAGTAGAACGGATTCTTTTGAGGTTTCCAGATTTGCTTTTTGAAAGTTTTCATAAACATATCGAGTCCGGCTTTGTCAATAAATCCTTCATGATATGCCCTGGCGGCAAGCCAGACGGTCCGGTTTGCATGTGCGGTATCAAGGACGGCTGTTTTTCCTTTTCGCCTCCAGTCGGGAATGAAATACCAGACGTAGCCGCCCATCGATTTGCGAGGCAATACACCCCAGTCACTCGGAGTACGGCGACCAAGTCCCCAGTTTTTGGGAGGAGACTGGCGCAATTCGGATCTAAAACCGACGTATAAATTCGTCAGGCATCCGGCCCACTGCCGATAGGGATACTTTTGATAGCCGAATTTATGAAGGTCCATACAAATCACGGCGAAGTGTTCCCGTATATCCCGGGCGGTGTTTAAGATGGTCAGAAGATAAGTATTTGATCTGGAACCATGAAAATGTTCGGGCTTTATCGATGGTGCGTAAAAGAGCCATTTTTCGACAATGTTCTTTTCCACAAAATCGGCAATATCTTTCCAGCCATCCCGCCCGGCCTGTTTAAGGGCGTCGGCAACCATGAGAAATCCGGCGGCACCCTGGAAGTCGCAGAGCTGATTATGACCTCCGGTCTTCTCTTCGACCTGCCTGACAAAAAAGCACGGCCATGTTCCCCTGGGCCGGTTACGCCGGAGTAACGGACGCCGGTTTGACTTCGCATCGGATATCGCCTTAACAACCCTATTATTTGCCTGTTCGAGATATGCTGATTTGCCGGTAGCCCGCCACATATCAATCAGGGCCTGAAGCTCCTGGCGAAGGTAATAAACCGCCATATCATCCGCGAGGTTTTTGGACGTTTTTGTTGCGACATGTTTTGCATACTCCCGATCGAAGGCTGCTATAAGCCTTTTGAACAGCAGAGGTCGATTGATCTGATCCAGAGGGCTTACTTGTGGTTTAAGCTCCGGCAGACGAACATCCGAATCTGACGCCGGAGATATTACTGCCGTGACACATATTGAGCATAAAATAAGCAACAACAGAATCCCATTTATAGGACTCCGAATCTTTGAATTATGCCAGCTTTGTTTCATGTGCCTAAGCCATACCGGGAAAATGGGAAAATATGCAACATTACCTCTTAATCGGTCTATACTTATATTATATCTTACATTAATGAAAAAACAAATAAACCGAGTTCATGAGCCATTGTCTAAGATGGAGAAATAAATGAGAATCAGTATATTCGGCATGGGTTACGTGGGAGTCGTCAGCGGGGCATGTCTGCTGCGGGACGGGCACGAAATCGTCGGTGTGGATCCGGTCGCTGCAAAGGTCGCAGATCTGTCAGAAGGGCGCTCCCCAATCAGGGAGCCCGGCGTGGCCGAACTGCTCGAAGAAGGTCACAAAACCGGCCGGCTCAGAGCAACAACCGAAACACGAGACGCCCTGACAAACTGCGAGATGGCCTGGATTTGTGTGGGAACCCCATCCGGGCCGGACGGCGGAATCAACCTTTCGGCGGTTGAGAATGTCACAGGGCAAATTGCACGAACACTTCGCGATTCGAAGGCCCGTCCGCTAATCGTGCTTCGAAGCACCTGTCTTCCGGGAACCACCGCCAACCGCGTTATCCCCCTGCTGGAAAATGAATCCGGCCTGGCCGTTGGAAAAGATTTCCATCTTGTTTATCATCCCGAGTTTCTGCGGGAAGGCTCGGCGGTCGAGGACTTTGACAAGCCGCCGAAAATTGTCATCGGAGAGGCCCGTTCCGGCGCGGCAGATTTACTCGTGAAGATTTATGAGAAATACGATGCCCCGTTGTTTCGCATGGGATTCAATGAGGCCGAAATGATCAAGTATAGCGACAACCTCTTGCACGCTCTGAAGATTACATTTGCGAATGAAGTTGCCGCGGTCGCCCGTTCGGCTGGTGTGGACGCCCGCAGGGTTGCTGATGTTTACTGCGCGGACACGAAGTCCAATATCAACCCGCGATACCTACGCCCGGGTTTTGCTTTCGGCGGTTCCTGTCTGCCCAAGGACCTTCGCGCGATTCTACGATACGCCTCGCTCAAATCGCTGCGTCTTCCAATACTTGAAAGCATGCTCCAGAGTAATGAAGCCCAGATCAATGAGCTTATCCGACGGGTCGTGAAGTATCAACCTGAGACGGTTGGGATGGTCGGCCTTGCGTTTAAACCTAACACGGACGATATGCGGGAAAGCCCCTTTGTGAAGGTTGCCAAGGCACTGCTCGGCGAGGGAATACAACTGAGAATTTATGACCCGGTCGTCCAGCCAGAGCGACTTATAGGAAGCAATAAACAGCAGGTTCAAAAGGCATTGCGACATTTGGAGAAGCTGCTCGTTGGCTCGATGGAAAAACTCACCGAAACAAATTTGATAATTATAAACCAACCAATCGTAGACGTCGCTTGTGTTCGACAATGGCTCGATGCCGGAATTCGCGTGCTGGACCTGGCGGACATCAGGGGCGTAGACCGTAACACCGAAGGTTATGAGGGCATTTACTGGTAATCCGACAAACATGCACATTCTTTATCTGCACCAATATTTTGCAACGCGAAAGGGAATGACGGGAACGCGGTCCTACGAATTTGCCCGGCAGCTTGTGGGCAAAGGTCACCGCGTGACAATGATAACCTCGGGCCTGGCAAACCGCCAGTTCCCCGTGCCCGACGGCAAACAATACGGGCAGTTCGAAACCGAAGGAATTGGCGTGGTCGCCATTGCCGCAGCTTACAACGATCCACAGGTCGGCACCGGCATGAGCGGCTTGAAGCGGATGCTCAAGTTCTACCAATTTGCATGGTTAGCCCGCCGCATCGGCAAAAAGTTCCCGAAGCCCGATGTGGTCTTTGCCACACACACGCCGCTGACGATCGGTTTGGCCGGCCTTGCCCTGGGCCGGTATTTCAGGGTCCCGTTTGTTTTCGAGGTTCGCGACCTCTGGCCCGAAGCACTGGTCAACGTCGGAGCTTTGAAGAATCCTCTGGCAATATGGTGGCTGCGGCGAATGGCAAAGAAGATATACGCCGGCGCAGAACATATCGTCGCCCTGTCACCCGGTATGAAGGAAGGCATCGTCCGAACGGGCGTGCCGGCCGACAAGGTAACAGTAATCCCGAACGCCAGCGACTTGGACCTGTTCGGCCCGGATATCGACGGCTCGGCACAGCGAGAGCGGCTCGGATTGAAAGACAGATTCGCCGCGATTTATTTCGGGGCGATGGGATTAGCGAACGGGCTTGAGTACATTATTGAAGCCGCGAAAATCCTGGCCGAACGAGGCAACAACAAAATCGCTCTCGTACTGCACGGCGACGGCGGCAAACGTGCCGAACTGGAGAAAATGGCGCGGGAATACGAACTGAAAAACGTAATCTTCAGCAATCTCGTGCCCGACAAGGAGCAGGTCGCTCAAATTGTCGCCGGGTGCGACGTCTGTCTGACTATCTACCGGGCGGCCAAAGAGCAAACATGGTCCCCGAACAAGATGTTCGACGCTTTGGCTGCGGGCAAACCGGTACTAATCAACGTTCCGGGCTGGCTGGGTGAAACGATAGAGAACAGCAAATGCGGCAGGCGCCTCGACGCCAACCATCCGCAAATGCTGGCCGACACGCTTCAAGAGCTGGCGGCCGAGCCGGAGCTATGCCGAAAAATGGGCAAAAATGCACGCGAATTGGCCCAGCGCCAGTTCGACCGGGTTAAATTGGCCGGCCGTATTGAAAACGTATTAACTGAGGTTGTCAGCGGATCATGACAAAGACACGGCAAGAAATAAATAATGCAAAAGAACAATAACAAATTGACCGCAGATGCCGTTAAATTCATAAAAGCCCGACAATCCCACGTGCCGGGCATGGTTCAGTGTCATATCAATGCCTTTCCCGGGCGTTTTATGACCGAGATGGGCTATCATTGGCTTTGCGCTCTTTACCTGTTCTTCGTTAAGCATCACGGCGGTATTTGCCTGGTTGCCGTTGATACAGGCGACAAAGTCGTTGGTCTGGCCGTGGGTGGTGACCCGAACATCCGGAATGAATTTCTCAGCTCGGCGATGTTCCGTTATCCACACCTGATTTTCTGGAAGTTCCTCTGCAAACGCCTGGTGCGCCGCGTGCTGCTCAAGGAACTCGGCAGGAAATTTCACCGTAGGCCTGCCGTCGATAATTCGAGAGATAGCAAAGGGCAAAGTGTGGTGACTGGATCGGGCAACCTGCTGTCACTATGTGTTCTACCGGACTTTAAAGGGAGCGGAGTCGGCGGAAAACTTATCGAGTCATTCAAGCTTGCCTGTGCCGCCGAAGGATATAAGCATCTTACTCTTTCTGTTGCCGGCGAAAATACCCGTGCCATGGCGTTCTACAAGAAACACGGCTGGAGCAGGAGCGGCAAATCCGGAGCAAGCATTAAATTCAGCCTGGACTTGTAGCTACCACTGATAAATGTTAACTGTCTACAGAATATGAGAGCCTGACCGGAAAAAATCACATGCAGGACTCACCTTTTATAACCGTCATCATGCCGATTCGCAACGAGGCCGATTTTATAGAGCGGGCGATAGGAAGCATACTAGATAACGATTATCCCACCGAGAGGATGGAGATTCTTGCCGTGGATGGGATGAGCGATGACGGCACAAGAGAAATCGTGGCCCGATTGTCTCGGGCGGACGGCCGGGTAAAGATGCTGGATAATCCAAAGCGGATTACTCCGGCAGCAATGAATATCGGCCTGAAGGCCGCAAGAGGCGATTTGTTCATTCGAGTGGACGGGCATGTAGAGATTCCCCCGGATTTTATCGCCGCATCGATCCGGTGCCTGCATGAGCATCCGGATGCCTGGGTCGCAGGCGGCTATATTAAAACGGTAGCAGACAGCTACACGGGGCAGGCAATTGCCTCGGCGATGTGCTCGCCGATCGGTGTGGGCAATTCACGATTCAGGCTGGGAGATTACGAAGGCTGTGTCGATACGCTTGCCTTCGGCACACACCACAGGTGGATAGTGGATAAAATCGGCTACTTCGACGAAGAACTGGTGCGCAATCAGGATGATGAATTCAATCTTAGAATCATCCTGGCCGGCGGCAAAATATGGATGTCGAAAGCGATTCAAAGCACATATTTTTCGCGGGGGTCCTTAGGCAAACTCTGGAAGCAGTATTTTCAGTACGGTTTCTGGCGGATAAGGACCTTACAGAAACATAAGCGGCCGGCGAGCTTCAGGCGATTAGTGCCTTTATTGTTTGTCCTGTCGCTGTTGTTGCCGGGATTGGCAGGATTTTTTTGGAAGCCGCTTTGGATTCTATTGGCGATTGAAGCGGCCCTGTATGTACTGGGGCTTGTGATCGGAGCGCTGGATGTCGGGCGCAAATCCGGCTGGCGATATGCACTTCCGGCGCCGGCGGTTTTTGTTATACTGCACTTCGCCTACGGACTGGGCTGTCTATGGGGCGTTGTCAGGTTTTCGGTCCTTCGAGGAAGCGGCATGAAAAAACCAGAGCAAATGCAAATGTCGAGGTAGAAAGGTTCCAATGAACAAGACGATTGAAAAATACCAGCACAAGTTCGCCCGATTCCTCGGTGCCGAGCGGGCCTTTGCGTTTTGGAAAGGCAGGGTCGCACTCTATGCGCTGCTGCGGGCGCTCGATGTCGGCCGGGGCGATGAGGTCATCCTGCCGGGCTATACCTGCGTGATGAATGTAAATCCGATCAAGTACGTCGGGGCCAGGCCGGTGTATGTAGATATCGAGCCGGACACGTTCAATATGAACGTGAATCTATTGGAGGAAAAAATTACAAGCAAAACAAAGGTCATCATTGCCCAGCATACGTACGGCTATCCGTGCGAAATGGACGCCATCATGAATATCACCGGGAGCCACTGCATCCCCATCATCGAGGATTGTTGCCTTGCTCTGGGTTCGAAATATAAAGGCCGGATGGCGGGTACGTTCGGCCGGGCCGGATATTTCTCGTCCCAATGGAACAAGCCTTATACGACGGGTCTTGGTGGAATGGTTATTACAAGTGACCGGGAATTAGCTGAGCGGATCGAATCGCTTGCTGAAAATGAAATGCGCCCACCATCTGGCAGAGAAGTCTTTATGCTCAGAGTGCAATTGATGATATATAGGCTACTCATCTATCCGAGAACAACCGCCCTGGCCCAGAACCTGTTCAGATATCTGACTAAAAAAGGGGCGGTCGTCGGCTCCTCAAGTACAAGCGAATTCGAACCTGTGAAAGAGGACGATTTCTTCAAAGCGATAAGTACGGTGCAGGCTCATTCGGGAATCAGGCAGCTCGGCAAAATAGAACAAAACATAGCTCACCGGCGGAAGATGGCACAGTTGTACGATGAACTACTTGCGGCTAAGGACTTCAAACCCAGCAATGACAGCAGGGACTCGGCCGAACCGGTTCTGGTTAGATATCCGGTTCGAATCGCAGAGAAGGACGAAGCTCTCACACAGGCGGCCAAAGCCGGAGTCGAGCTTGGAAGCTGGTTCGAATGTCCCCTTCACCCGATCGAAACACCATTGGCATCCTACGATTACAAACTCGGCATGTGCCCCGAAGCCGAAAAAGCCTCTCGCGAGGTGGTGAATTTACCGCTGCACCCACGGGCAAACGAAAAAACCGCCCAAAAAAGTGTCGAATTCATTACCGGCTTTTCAAAGGCGGACTAACGTTATCGCACTATCTTTGTGCCGCCGTTGATATTCACATTTCCGCAATAACAGGTTAGAAAAACAATAATGCAAGTGTTTTTGTGTTGACATGATAGAATTCAAAAAGTATCATCCGTGGTATTGACAGGAGAATATATAATTACATGTTATTATCCTACAAAAAAGGAAAGCATTGATGGAGAATCGAATAGGATTGCTTTGTGTCGGAGCCGGGATTCTTGCACCTATCCTTCTCCTTGTCGGAGGGGGCTACCTGACTTCGACAGATGCGGCCGAGGGCTGCTCTCTTTTCTTCATGAGTTATGGAATTGGTCTCTTACTTCCTGGCATCCTATTCCTTGTTTGTGCTCTCCGCCTCCAAAATGCAAAGGGATTATTCCCTGGTATTTTATGGGTGCTATTTGCCATTCCAGGGGTCACCTCGTTTGCCGCGATCTTCCTCAAATTCTCACAGTGGCAAAATATATTTACGATTGGCCAAGGTTTTGGATGTTCAATTCCTCTAATGTTTGGCATTGGATTGTTGATCCGGAATAAAAGGGGACGATTGAAACTCGATCACGATGAAAGCAATCAATATGAGATTCGGCCGGACTAAAGAATCGATCGAGGTTAAGGGCGGCACAATTCTGCCACAATAATTCAATCCGGCAAGCTGGGAGAAGTTTTGCTTTTTGCTTTGTAATTTTGCCATTTGCATTTTGATATTTGATATTCTTGCCGCACCTGCCGGAGCTGCAAAAGTCTGATTTTCCGAACGAGATGTATGTCATATTGTAATTCTGAAAATTATTTCTTCTTTTTACGTCCGGCCCCCCGCAGGCCTTCCATCTCCAGATAACCCTTTCTCCAGACAATGATACCCGAGAGTGCGAACGCCAGTACATAGATAATCAAGGCATATCTTGCCCTGATTTTTGTTCTGAGGCTCAGTCCGAGCCCGATTAGAGCATACAGAGCGGCCAGGCCATAGCATATTGTGACGGTTTTTTCAAGCGGTATTCCCCGATCGATCATCTGGTCGTAGATGTGGCCGCGGTCGGAGACGAACACGGGCCTGTGATTGAGCAGCCTCCTTGCCAGTGCAACAGCGGTATCGAGGATTGGAAGGCCGAAGACTACGACCGAGGCCATCCACCAGCGAACGGCCTTTTCGGCGAACAATATCATCAGGGCTGCGACGACAAATCCGAGCAGCATACTCCCGGCATCACCCATAAATATTTTGGCCGGATGACGATTGAAAGGCAAAAAACCGCAGACCGCGCCGAGAAGTCCCAAACACAAAATGACACGTACGGAGTCGCCGCCAACCTTACTGGAGGCCCACGTTCCCAGGTGAATGGACAGCATCAACAGAGCCGCGGCGATAATTACGGTGACACCCGCGCAAAGACCGTCCAGGCCATCCAGAAGGTTCAGTGAATTCGTCGCTCCGAGGACAAATACAATGACGATGGGAATTCCCAGAATAATCTCCGCATTTTCGGGAATATTCAATCCGAGGTAAACGTTGAGAAAACCGAGACTGGGCCTGACGCCCACGGCCACGAGAACAACTGCAGCAACAATTTGTCCGAGTATCTTCTGATAAGGTTTAATGTCGAATAAGTCGTCGACCAGGCCGATGAAGCAGGCGATTGCCCCGCCAGCCAGAACTCCGAGCAGCCAGATGAACGTCGAAGGCAAATGCTCCCGGTCGTGGAGGTAATAAATGCCGGCAAGGATGCCCGCGGTCAATCCGACAAGCATACCCACGCCGCCGAGATAGGCGACACTTGCTTTGTGCGTTTTGACCAGACGATCAGGCATGTCTACAATGCCGAGCTTTAGCGCTATGTTCTTACACAGCCACGTGGCAACTAATGCCGAAATAAATGAAAACACAAGCACAGGCCAGAATTGAAACACCCAACTTATGGGCCTTTCAGGACCTATGAGATTTTCCAGCATATTCTTATCCTTTATCCAAAGAATTATAGGACGAAGATGCACATATCGAATAAGGTCAGTCTATCGAATGTTGTTCAAGCTGTCCAGACGAATCGCCGCAGCATTGACATGGAGGTTTTATTCGAGTAAACTCTTTTGTATGAATTGTTTCAAGATTCTAAAACGCGGATTTGATATTATAATATCACTATCAGTATTGATCATT
>DQCG01000355.1 GCA_003533825.1 Phycisphaerales bacterium | reverse complement strand
TGACTATCACCGGCACGGCGGGTCTGCAATGGACAAATGAGGATATCGGAATCGAGAGCAACGCCGCCGAGCCGCTGTATGTGGCGTTGTCCAATGCCGCCGGCACACCTGCGGTTGTGTATCACGATGATGCGAACGCGGCAACAATCAATACCTGGACCGAGTGGGTAATCCCGCTCCAGTCCTTCGCCGATCAGGGCGTGAATCTGGCCGACGTGGACAGGATTGCTATTGGTTTGGGCACTCAAGGCAATATGACGATACCCGGCGGTTCCGGCAAGATGTTCTTTGACGACATCCGGCTGTATCGGCCGAGAGATGTCGCTGAAGAATAAACGCAGCGTTCATTAAAACGACATCAGAATTTGCATTAGTTCGGGGCCTATACTGATTAACTCGGTATAGGCCTTTTTTTAGTGTTGCGGGTAAGTTCCGCAATACGGCAAAGAAAGCCCTTTACAGATTAACCACTACGAGAGGCTCTCAAGGAAGGCATCGTAAAGCTTGCTGATAAGTCTCAGTCTCACTTCGTCAAGGGCAGGCAACCTGTGCCTTAAATTAGTCTCGTCATCGGCGAATATAATTTCGACAGGCAAAGCTTCAGGTTGAACCTCGGGCCCGTCCGTCATTTCGCAGGCATATTTGATAGTATCGGCGAGCTCTTTGTCGTTGCCGGGCCAGGAGTAATTCAGCAGAATCTCTTTTACATCCGAGCTTAAAGTTTTGGCCGGACCGCTGTCAATATCAGTCTGCTTCGCGATGAAGTATTCAGCCAGCGTAATAATATCTTCCTTACGCTGCTGAAGCGGTAGACCTTCAGTGTTTACGGCTTTCGGTTGTGAATATCCGTTAGTACTTAATTCCTCCAGCCGTGCAGCAGGACCATCCAGACCCCCGATTATCGTGTATACCTTCAGAAAATCCTGATTGTCTTCATATATTCCCCGATGAATAGTCGCCTGGCCGGTCACTTGTGATAATACATCGAAAGCATAATTGATATTGTCCTGCAGGCCTTTGATGTTAGCCATTAATTCATCCGCGCCAATGACTATGCAGCCTCCGACTTTTGCGGAAGATAAATCCTCTTCACCGGCAAACAGCGTCTTCTGGAGGTTGTTTTCCACCGCCCTGGATATTGCCAGTTTGTCATCCAGCCTTTTAACGTCGGTCAGGCCCATAATCAAACAGCCGCCGGTTTCTATAATGCTCTGATAATCTGCAGGATCAAAGCACGTATAAGGGCTGCTCAGGTTGCTGAACCTGTTGAAAACAGTAAACAGATTTGCGACTCTGTTGTTTATGCCGGACCAGAACGGCCCTATTGGCATCCCCGGATGCATCTTGTTAATCTTGTCATTATCCACAATCAGAAGAGGTGATATGTCTCCAGCCATGGCCATCTGACTCAACCTGGTAGCAATTTTACAAGCATTTTGAGCTACCAGCGGGGAACCAACTCTGCATGAGGCAGGCAAAGTCATAATGACTCCGACCTTCTTACTCACATTTTTCAGTCCAATATACCGGGCGTATTTCTTCGCAATCTCAATCAATTCTACAACGCTTCCGCCGCCCGCGCCACCCCCTGCTCCGAAGCACACCATTATATGATCAACTTCAGTACCGAACTTCTGTCTGGTGAAGTGAAGAATGTCGTGTTTATGCCGCTGAACTGCTTTAGCAGCTTTATCCATGTCCCTGCCTGTATATCCCCGTCTGCCAGCCTCCATTAAGAACTTCTGACTTTGAGGAATATCGAGAGCATCCAAATCACGGCGGGTTGTGTTCACCGCCAACACATTCTTATAGCCCAGGTCATAAAAAGACTTAACTAACCTTCCGCCGCACTGACCAGCCCCGATCCATGCGTAACGGATAGAGCCTATGCTGTCGTCCCCGGGGCCGGTCTCTTCCATTTGAGACTCATCCTGCTCCAAATCTGAGGACGGCTTTAGCCAGGCATCAAAATCAAAATCATATTGTTGCTCGGCAAGGCATTCCGGCATGTAACTGCAATCAGTTCGAGAACAATTGCCCCCTGATTTCCCAAAGCAGGGATAGCGATCCTCAACTTCCTGAAAAGGCTGGGTATGATCGTCTTTGCTCGTTCCAGTTGAGATCACACTGGCACCCTCAGCCCCTTTTTCATATTTAACCGGTCTTTTTGCCATTTTCCGTTGAATGGTCTCAAAAATTCTTAGAGAGACTCCTATTTTGACTGTTTTTCAGTTAAAAATCCTCCGTAAGTATTGACGCAACTCCACCTTTATCGGCATGTAACGGCCGATCTAAAACGTGGAATCCCTTCCGACACACTGCCGCCGGCCTGGAAAATTAATCCGGCGGCATATCCAATGAATATAGAACATCATATATAAGCCAAATGACTATTGGCTTAATCAATGAACGCAAACAGCCATGCAGCTTCTAAGTTCTTCGAATCGGGCTCTTGGAGCGTCCAGGCCTCCTATTATCGTATAAACCCTGAGGCAATCCCTGTTGTCTTCGTAAATTCCCCGATGGATAGTAGCCTGGCCGGTTATCTCCGACAAAACATCAAACGCATAGTCTATGTTGCTCTGCAAACCTTTGACCTGGGCCAATAATTTCTTTCCACCTACAACGATACAACCAGCAAGTCTGGCCGTAGATAAATCGAAACCACCGGCAAGCAGCGTCTTCGCGAGGTTCTGTTTCACCGCCTCGGATACCGCGAACGGGTCGTCAAATTGCTTGACCTTGGTCAGACCCATTATTGCACATCCGCCGCACTCCATGATGCTGTTATAATCTACAGGGTCAAAGGAAGTATACCGGCTGCTTAGCGAGCTGAGCTTGTTAAAAATATCAAACAAGCTGGCCACAGAGCTGTTGATGCTGGGCCAGAATGACTTGACCGTCATGCCGGGATACATCTTGTTGATTTTGTCGTTATCCACGATAATCAGGGGCGATATTTCGCCTGATATGGCCATCTCGCTCAACTTGGTGGCAATCATATACGCATTTTCAGCTACCAATGGGGAACTGGCTTCACCTACCGTGGGCAATGTCATAACAACGCCGACCTTCTTATCCGGATTTTCCAATCCGATGTATCGCGCGTATCTTTTGGCAATCTCAACCAAACCCATAACGCTGCCGCTGCCCGTTCCGCCACCTGCACCAAAGCCCACCATAATATGGTCAACCTCAGTCCCAAAGGTCTGCCTGGCAAGGTGTAAGATTCCCTGCTGATGTTCCTGGACGGCTCGAGCACCCCTGTCCATGTCTTTGCCGGCTCCCTTTTCACCTATGTCCATCAGGTACTTTTGATTCCGTGGAATACCGAGCAAATCAAAATCATGGTGAGTCATGTTCACTGCCAGCACTTTCTTATAGCCCAGGTCATAGAAAGACTTTACCAATCTTCCCCCGCACTGACCGGCACCGATCCAGGCATAGCGGGTTGAGCCCTTACTTTCGTCCCCAACTCCGGCCTCTACCTTAGCCTTAATGTTAGGTTCATAGCGCTCCAAATCTAAAGTCGGTATCAGCCATTCCTTGGTATTAGACGCTTTTTTAGCCTTTACTGGCTTTACTGGCTTTCGCTTTTGGGCAACGCTCTTCGTGGATTTTTTCGTTGTCCTGACTTTCGCGGTTACCCTTTTCTTGCTTCCGACCGGTTTCTTTGCCATTTTTCATTCTCCTATTTTGAAATAATTTTTCGTTTTCGCTTTTGGGCTGCTGCACACTCTTTGTGCACGTTAGAAATAGTATCGGTATTTATCGACTAACTAACAGGGGCACATAATCTGTTTTTTCATTTTTCTAAGAGTCACATTTCATGCTTTTTCTTAGAGAAAGGCTTTGCATAATAAAGACTTACGAATAATTGAACACTTTCTGAATGTTCGTGATATCGACACAAATAAACGGTCTGAAAGCTATTTAATAAATAAGGGCATTTATCAGCGACTGCGGAGGCTTCGGAGCATAATGCACCATCGTTTTTCGCCGTAACTTAATTTAAGTCCTATAATCCTATTGCAATCATGGTTTTGCCTGATTTACCTTTGAAATATCATAGGGCCTTGAACATCTTTTTTTTTGAAATAAAACGGATTGAACCACGACAATCCAAATGTGGCCCTTAAATGGCCAGAACCAGGAAACAAAATAATGTTGATAGTATTAAGGAGTAATGAAATGATTATGAAATGGTTAAAAAGAAGCGTGATGGTTGCAGTAGGCGTTTCACTTGTCGGCGGTTTGCTCTTCGGCAAGGATGTTGTCAGCTACGTTCGCAGCTCGGCCAAGTCGGTGCGGACCGTAGTGAAAGACTCAGTTCCTATCGAGTTCGAGCTGAGACGCGCCCGTGATCTGCTGGAAGAGATCATCCCCGAGATGCACGTCAATGTCCGGCTGATAGCGCAGGAAGAAGTGGAAGTGGCGGCATTAAAGGTCGATATCGCCAAGAGCGAGGAATCTATGAAGGAAGAGAAGCTGCGGATCGCAAAGCTCCGTGACGCCCTTGCAGAACCGAAGGTCCAATATTGCTTCGCCGGCAGAGAATATCCTCGCAGCTACGTCAAGGAGGACCTGGCGAACCGATTTGAGCGATTCAAAGAGAGCGAGCTGGTTTTTGCCAGCAAGAAACGACTCATGGTAAGCCGCCAGAACTCCCTGCAAGCAGCAATGCAGGTGCTGGAGCAGACCCGCAGCCGTAAGAGGATGCTCCAGGATAAGATCGAATCGCTTGCAAGTCAGCATAGACTCGTCAAAGCCGCATCGGTCGGATCGCATATCCAGGTGGACAACAGCAAGCTGGCACAGACGGAAAAGCTCATCAATCAGATCAAGAAACGTCTCGACGTCGCCGAGCGAATATTGGCACACGAGAGCCAGTTCGTTCAGGCAATCCCCGTCGATGCGGTCGTTGAAGAAGATTTGCTGACACAGGTAGACGACTATTTCCAGGCCAGAGATCAACAGACCAGGCTGGCAAGTACTGCAACTCAGACGCAACAATCTGAGCAACTACTGGAAAATTGACACGAAACATAGTAAAATAGTGCGATAAGACATCATTTGTCGCGCCAGTGAATGCCGGGAGTATTACAGTGCTGATTCTACGACTAAAACAAGCTGCAAGTGCGATTGCTGATGGCCGATTGGATGAAGCATTTGACATTGTCCAGTCGAAAACCATCAGGGAGCATCGTCGCGGTCAAAAGCTTATCGGCCGGCTTGCTCGAGCCTTTACCAGGCGGGGCCAGGAGAACCTCGAAGCGGAGAGAATACAACTGGCCCTGGCCGATTGCAACAAGGCGGAGAAGCTGGCCGGCAATACCGAGGACGTGGCGAAGCTGCGTTCGGCAATCTGCAGCGAGATGGAGCAAAGACGGCTCAGAAACAGGCATCGTTCATTAAAGGTTGCCCAAGCGAGACAACACATACAGGATGGCTGGATTTCAGCCGGAGAAGAGATATTGAACGATACCGGCGATAAAGACAGCCAGGCGGGAATCGTCCTGCAGCAGGCGGCTATTGCAAGGCTGCATACGACCGAAGCAATCGCAAAGGCAGAAAATGCTTTGCAGCGGAATGACCTTAATGTCGCGATCGACATTGTTCTGAATACCGAGACGGCAGGCAGTAAAAACGATAAAATTATCGAACTGGTCTCGAAACTCAGATCGCTGGCGGCCGGGCAGATCAAAGAGAACATCGACGGCGGTCGACTCGACCTCGCTCACTCCCTGTGGCAGAAAGTTTCCCCAATCGCCGATGGCTGCGACGAAATATCCGAACTTGGATTGGCACTGAGCTATTGTCGTCAGGCGGCCGAGTATGTTGCAGCGGGTCGACCCCGTGCGGCGGTTCGCCTGCTTCGTAAGGTAAAATTGACCTGCCCCTCAGCGGAGTGGCTGGGCAAGGTCACCGAACAGAGCCGGCAGGCCGCCGAACTGCTCGACGAATTAGTGGCAAGCCCCCTCGGATTGGAAATCAGCGAAGAACCGGCAGATGCAGAGTACGCAGACAGAATACAAAGTACGGAGAATGGAGCTTTGAGCGTGAGCAAGAAACAACCGCAGGCAATCTCACACCCCAGCACCCCGGATACCAGGGCCGATTCGTCAATCCCTTCCAAGCTTTTAATGCAAATAGATGGAATCGGCAGCTTCTATGTTCTTCGGGATGCCAGTATCACGGTCGGACCTATAAGCTCTTCGGCCCGACCGACCGTGGGTTTGATGGTTGATCCCCACATCCCGGCGGTAACTATCGAGCGGTCGGAGGATGATTATTTCATCCGTTCATCCAGTCCCGTCAGGGTAAACGACGCGACGACGACCAATAAACTGCTCGTTGATTCGGACCGCATCAGTTTGTCGCCGAGGTGCGGGATGAAGTTCAATATTCCCAACCCGGCAAGCACAACCGCGACTTTGAGTCTTCCGTCCGCGCGATTAGGCCGGGCGGACGTTCGACGTATCATTTTAATGGATCGTGACATTCTGATTGGACCAAACGAAGGCAGCCATATCCTCGCGGAATCTCTTGACCAGACCATCGCGCTATTCGCCCAAAACGGACAACTGTTCTGCAAAGCAAAGGATAAGATACTTGTCAACGACAAACCGGTAAGTTCGAGGGCCGGCCTTCCTGTCGACAAGCAGATCAGGATAGGCCAGATTTCGCTGGTCTTAACGGAACTTAAGTAGTAAATTCAACTTTAATAAAACGGAGCGCTTAGAACGGCAGAAGCAAAATGCAAAAGTACCAGTACCAACACAATGATAGACCCCTTGAAGGATACACGATCCAGAGGGCTGCGGGACGCGGGGGATTTGGTGAAGTGTACTATGCTGTCAGCGACAGCGGTCGAGAGGTAGCCATCAAGGCGGTCCAGAACTACGAGCAGATAGAGCTCAGGGGTATCAGCCAGTGCATGAACCTCAAGAGTCCTCATCTGGTAACGATTTTTGACGTGAAGTACAACGACCGGAACGAGCCTTTCGTCATCATGGAGTATGTCTCGGGACCTTCGCTGCGCGATTTGCTTACGGAATCGCCCAGCGGCCTCGGAGCCCAAAAAGCAGCATTCTTCCTGCGTGAAATCGCCAAGAGCCTGTCATTCCTCCATGAATGCGGCATCGTCCATCGGGACCTGAAGCCAAGCAACATATTTTACGAAAACGGCTATGTGAAGGTCGGCGACTATGGGCTCGCCAAAGCTATAAGCGCCAGTCGCCACAGCGGCCATACTATTACCGTCGGAACCGTTCACTATATGGCGCCGGAAATCGGAGCCGGCAACTATAACTGCAGTATAGACATTTATGCACTTGGCGTTCTGCTTTACGAAATGTTGACCGGAGATGTCCCTTTTATCGGCGCCAGCCCCGCTGAGATCCTGATGAAACATATGACAGCCACGCCGGAGCTCAGCCATATCGAAGAGCCGTTTGTCCGGGTTATCACAAAGGCTTTGGCCAAAGACCCCGCCGAACGCTACAAGTCCGTCCAGGAGATGGTAGAGGACCTCTACGGTTCGGAGAACATTCGAAACAGCGTATCACATTTCTCACCGGATGAGCTTTCGGTAGTTGCCGAGCGAGTCGCCGCCAAAGCGAATATAGTCGAACAGCCACGCGTCGAAAAACCAAAAGCTCAGGTCGCAGCGGAGCCGACCAGGGAGGTGGGCAAGGAAATAACCGATACTGCGCAGCGCTTGGCACAGCAAGCTGCTGAGCCAAACAGGGATGTGGGCAGGCAAATAACGGATACAGCCCAGCGTTTTGCCCAGCAGGCTGATGCTATGGGTCAAAAGGTTGCCGACAAAGTCGATGCCGAAACCGGCAAGTTGTTAGGCTCGAAGATGCGTATCCCGGGGATTACCGACCCTGTCGCTCTTCACCAGAGGCGTACACTTGCCTTTATGACGATGGCTTTTGTTGCGATTGGAGCAAGTCTGTTAATCGGGCCAAACAAAGGCAGGATGCCAACTGCGATAGTGATATTCGCGATGATTGCCGTTTGTTCCAAGACAATTATCTTCTCCCACAAACGCTGGCTTACAAACATAGAGCCCGAATCGCAGTGGATACCCAAGATAGTTACCTGTTGCGTTGCCGCTCTTTTAGCTTCGATTGCGGCAGGTATTGCTGGTATGGCAGGCCACTCTTCGGGTCTGGTAAATGTTCCTTCTCACGGACTGTGGTTGGCGCTGGCGATACCCATGATTCTTGTGGATTGGCGCCGGATCAGCTCTCCGCAGAGGTCCAAGCGTCTTTCGCTCGGCTCAGCCGTATGGATTGGTTTGCTGGGCCTGCTTAGCGCCGCGATATTCGGACAAACGCCTATTTTAATCGCCTCGGTGCTGGCGGGGACAATCCTGGTAGTTCAGGCGTACAGCACATTCGGCAGCGCGGCACAATCTAAGCAAGCGGCCGAAAAGCAAGCCAGGCAAGCTCAGCAGAAAAAGAAAGAAGCGCAGCCTTACAGCGGTAAAATTGTCGGCCGCCCTGTGCCGCCGTACGTACGTGTTCTCTGGCTGGTTGGCTTCTTTATGACACTTGGTCTTGGATTGTTTCTTACAATCCTGGCGGGGGTGGGATTATGCGGTAGCGATTTTGCATCTACTTTGGCTTTTGGAGTTGATAGCCTTATCCTGTCGCTTTTCTGCTTCGTTGGTGCCTTACGCGGGAAATTCAACGGCTGGTATCGTTATATTATAAAACCGGGCATACTGCTGATCTGCGTGCTTACCGTCGTTTTTTCATCCATCTGTATGGGAAACCTCCGCTTGAATGATGCGATGTTCTTATTCCTTCTAATGATGATAATCTTACCTGCCGTTGCATTTTTCATCATTGCGTTCCTGCCGGCCAGTTTGTTCGTCGGCCGTGTATCCAAGCCTGCCGGGACTTCGGCAGCATCTTCAAAGCAGCCCGCCGTCTCAAGTCCAAAGGCCCCTGCCGGTGTATCGTCTTACAAACGCTTATGGGCGATGCTGCTGGCTGCGCCGGGTCTTACCGGATTTCCTCTGGCCGGCCTGCACCGGTTCTACGTCGGAAAGATTGGCACTGGCATACTGTGGTTCCTGACGGGCGGATTGTTTATGGTCGGGCAAATCATCGATATGATATTGATTCTAACAGGCAATTTCAAGGACCGCTACGGTTTACCGCTTGTGATTTGGCATAGTAGCAAAGAGCTGAACGTTAAAGCTCCCGAGGCCAAAGTTGCCGATAAGGCCTGGGCGCCCGGGCAAGGTGTCGCCGCAGTCCAGGACCAGCGAGCAAAAACCGTGCAGGCGCCGGCGGCAGTGGATTCTCCGACACGGTCCGCTCCTGTCGCTCCAACCACTACAGTCATGTATGAACAGTTTCATCCGCTTGCCTTTCTATTTTCCGGCATCGGCTTTATCCTGACTTTTGCAGCAATCATAGCGGGTTTGAGTGTTGGATTGCACCTTCCCCATTATGTAGCTGCCGGCTGGCCCAATGCGGAAGTCTCCTCGCAGATAGAACACTTCTTCGGCAGCTATTCCGGCTGGCCCGAACTTGTAATGCGTCTGGGGACAATCATGGTTGTAATTTTACTGCTGCTTGCCGCGATTTTTACCATCATAGGCCGTCGCCATTTAGGTGCGAAACACATGATACGGGCGGTATTGGGTCTAATGGCATTCTTTTGCGTGTTTCTTGTCTTCTCAGATGCAATGTCCGGCCACTACTTCCAGGAAGTTGTCAGCATGCTCAATTCCCAACAGATCGGACCCGCATTTGACAGGCTGCTCCGATCCGTCCAGGAAGAGGAAGCTCTTTTTGCAGGAGTCCTTTTTCTCGCATCAATTATAGTGCTGGCCTGGCCTGCCCGCCAAAGAGAAATGATTTTGCCTCAAATGCCTTATCAAGGAGTAAAATAATGATTATGAGACCCACTATATTCATGATGATTCCTGCGTTGATTCTGCTTTTATTGGTCGTGATCGCAGTGACAGTTATCTTCATAAAACTCTGCTCTAAAAGGCCCTGGCTGGCAGCAATAACAGCTCTTTTAATTATCCCACTGCTTGCAGTTATCTTTCTGAGCGTCTCACACCCGCGAATCGTAGTCAACAGAACGCCGCACTATGAAGTAATGCCGATCCCGGAAGCAACAGCTCAATCAGAAGACACCGATGCAGCCATCTGGCTGCCGGGAATCGAAGATCAGTTCGAAGCAAATGTACATCCTTCTAAGCTTTCCGCCGTGCGTTCCCTCGGCCTGCAAATAGGCGAACCGGTCCGGGAGGTTTTCGGTGAGACTTCACCGAGTGGTTTAGTCCTGTTCCAGGGCGCTCATGACCGCGGGCTGATCGAGGAATTCGCAAGAGCAACCGCCCGCGCGTTTCCCGACACTCCATGGAAGATCGCTCCCGAAACCGCGCCTGTGCTGAAGGACGAAGTCGGTATTCGCATAGATATTGTGAAAGTCCAAACAAATCCGGCCCCCTGGTCGAACGGATCCGGCAACGAGATGAGCAACGGCACAATTCAGGCAAGTGTTCTGGCCGGAGACAGGCAGGCAAACATTAGAGCCGACTTCGTGGACAAACCCTGGGTCGAAGATTTCTCCGCCTTCTTCAATACCACTCCGAATAGTCAATTTATAATTGCCAAATCGGCAGAGAGCTGCATGACCGAAGCCGAAGCCAACCGCCAGGCTATGCAAAATGCATGCAGTCAGGTTGCTGATATGATTGGCCAGATCCCGCCGCGGCGATCCGGAGTTCCGGTTTCTTTCGCCAAGCCGGTGAACTCTGCCGATATTCTCGAAGGAAGTTTCATCCTGGATAGATTCGTGCAGAGTTTCGAAGGAGCAGCGGGAAAGATTTGGAGACAGGCGCTGCTGGTAGATGCTTCTGCAGAAAAACTTAAAAAGCTGGCCCAGCGAAAAGCCGTTATTGCACGAGCCAGGAAAAGAGGCTTTACCGGAATGTTCTTTTCCATTGTAGGACTCATCCTGCTGATAACCGTAGTTTACGCTTTTCTCAATGCCGCAACGAAAGGCTACTA
>DQCG01000462.1:2133-2971 GCA_003533825.1 Phycisphaerales bacterium | reverse complement strand
CCATATTGTTTTCTCTTACTAAAAGGTTAAAATGTTAAGCTGTCTCAGTTAATGTGGTTATAATAACGGCCCGTTGCCCCGAACGCAAGTTCAAATAGCGGCGTGGGGAATGACGGGATGAAAGTTTGCTATCGGACGTGAGTCTGCCGTAAAAGTCCCGCGTCAGTTAAGGAGAGCCGAAGATGCAAACGAGAAAACCGATTGTTGCAGGGCAATTTTATCCCGGCCAGCACGATTCCTGCATCGGCGAAATTCATGAATGTCTCGAAGCGGCAACGATTGGCGGGCAGTTGCCGGAAACGATCGCGGCTGGCATTGTCCCGCACGCCGGCTGGACGTTCAGCGGCAGTTTGGCCGCGATGGTATTCTCTGCGATCAAACAACAGCATGAAAAGGTCCATACCTTCGTCATATTCGGCGCCGCCCACAGCTACTTCGGTGCCTCGCCGGCTGTTAGCGACAGGGGCGTTTGGGAGACACCGCTCGGCGAGGTTGTGATTGACGAGGAATTAGCCGATGCCATATTAAAGACCGGACAGGCCGTCAGCGATCAAAGAGCACACCTGAGCGAACATAGTATCGAGGTGCAGGTCCCGTTCATACAGTATCTCTTTGCCGGCGCCAAGATTGTGCCTGTTGTTGTCCCGCCGACCGGGCAGGCTGTCGCGCTGGGAACGAGTGTCGGCGAGATTATCGGTCAACAGGAGGGCAGGAAAATAGTCTGCATCGGCTCAACAGATTTAACCCACTATGGCCCGCGTTACGGCTTTGCGCCTATGGGGACCGGCAAAAACGCCTTGGAGTGGGCGAAGAAGGTTAATGATAAAAAATTCATCGA
>DQCG01000462.1:0-2087 GCA_003533825.1 Phycisphaerales bacterium | reverse complement strand
AAAAAAACTCGGTTGCAGGCGGGGCATCCTGCTGGAACATACTACCAGCAATGAAATCATGCTCGAAAAGATGGGAACCACCAGCGCCGACGCCGTCGGTTACGCCGCGATTGTTTTCTGACCGTCGAGCCGTTCCTAAGATATTCGCCTGGTGGCTTTGGCTATTTTTCGAACTTCCCGCCGGTCAGTCGTTCGTAGCCCTCGATGTATTTGTCGCTGGTCTTTGCCGTGATATCTTCGGGCAGCTCTACGCCGGGACCCGATTTGTTGAAGTTGATACTTTCGAGATAGTTGCGGACGAACTGCTTGTCGAAGCTTTCCTGGTCCCTGCCGGCTTCGTATTTATCGGCGGGCCAGAACCGCGAAGAGTCCGGCGTCAAAACCTCGTCGATCAGGATTATCTTACCATCGACAAGGCCCCATTCGAACTTGGTATCGGCGAGAATTATCCCTTTGCTCTCGGCGTATTCGCTTGCTTTCTCGAAAATCTCAGTGCTCTTGCTGCGGACGTAATCCGCGGCTTGCTTGCCGATAATTTCCACGCACCGCTCGGAGCTTATATTCTCATCGTGCTCACCCAGCTCAGCTTTCGTCGCCGGCGTAAAAATCAATTCCGGCAGCTTTTCGCATTGCTTCAAACCGGCCGGCAGCTTCTGCCCGCAAACCGTGCCGCTTTGCTGGTATTCTTTCCAGCCCGAGCCCGCCAGGTATCCACGGACTACGCACTCGACCGGCAGGACTTCGACTTTCCTGACTAACATGCTACGTCCGGCCAACTGTTTGGCGTGGTCGCAGAATGGCTCCGGGAAATTCGCCACGTTGTCGCTGATTAGATGATGCTCGACGATGTCGCTCAAAAAATCAAACCAGAAACGCGAAATCCGCGTCAGCACGATTCCTTTATAAGGTATACCGTTTGTCATTACAACGTCGAAAGCACTGAGCCTGTCGCTCGCCACGATGAGCAATTTGTTGCCGAGATCATAAATGTCGCGAACCTTGCCCCGGCTCGGCGGCCTGTTGCCTATGTTTGTCTGTAAAATCGTCTCCATAATCATTTTGTCCTTCATACCGTTCTCCGTTTCCTGTAGCCGGCGTCCGGGCTTCTCACCTGCGCCGGCGGCAGAGAGAATGTCCTTTTGATTTTAATCCGAATTATTTTCTACGACTAAATGCTGCCGAGACGGCAATTCTAACCGGGATTGCATCAATTGCACGTATTTTTCCTATATTTATGAGGTCTTATCTCAAGAAAATGCCGGCAACCGGCAAATTTTTTATTTTTTGCGGTTTTTTTCTTGAACAATTATGAGCATATGCTCAAAATATGTAGTATGAGAAATAAACTTGCAACAGACAACATGCTAATTATGCCGGCTAAAAACGCAGTCGGCGGCGGGCAGGTGATTTGGCGCCAATGAGAAAGTCCTCCGCGAGGCTCTGAACATGGCAGGCGAGATGAATCCTGTTATACCTCAAAGATTTTGAAGGGATAAGCCTATGAGCTTGGTAACGGCAAACAATTTATCAAAGGCTTATGCAAAGGGAGAGCTAAAGGTTGAGGCATTAAAGGATTTGAATTTTGAAATTGAGCCGGCCTCTTTTGTTTCTTTCATCGGCCCATCCGGCAGCGGCAAGACCACTCTCTTAAACCTCATTGGTTGTCTGGATAAACCAACTTCGGGTATCTTGATGGTAGATGACACGGATGTCTCAGGTCTTAATACGCGGACGGCTGCAGCTTTCAGGGGCAGGAAAATCGGCTTCATATTCCAGGATTTCAATCTTATTCCTGTGCTTACGGTGTATGAAAATGTGGGTTATCCACTTCTTATGGTACAAAACACCCCTTCGGGTGAAAGGAAAAGACGCATTCTCGCACTCCTTGAAGCAGTAGGAATGGCCGAAAAGAAGAACAAGTATCCTGATCAGATATCAGGTGGCCAAAAACAAAGGGTAGCTGTGGCAAGGGCCCTGGTTACAAATCCAAAGCTTGTTTTAGCAGATGAACCGACAGCCAATCTCGATCACAAAACAGCATATATGGTTATCGACATTATGAAAAAGATGAAGAATGAGCTTGGTAC
>DQCG01000654.1 GCA_003533825.1 Phycisphaerales bacterium | reverse complement strand
TCCGAGCACCTGTCGCTGCACGATGTGGACCTTAACAAGACGCCGATGACCCTCGGCCCCTGGCTGACGATGGATTCCGGCACGGAAAGATTCACGGGCGAATTCAGCGACCAGGCGAATATGTATTTGTCGCGCAATTACCGCGCCCCATTCACCGTCCCAGTGGAAGTGTGATCCGGCATAAAATCAGCGTGTTACTTTTGTCAGAATCTCGTCAAAATCCGCCTCCCATATAGTTCCTTCGGGACGGATTTTAACGGTTCTCTCAGAGCTGTAGGTTATCCACTTACTGTCGGGAGACCAGGAGAGCGAATACTTCGAACTGTTGTCATCAGTGGCAAGTATTGTAGCTTTGCCTCCTTCGGCAGGGATAATAAATACAGGACCTGAATTGCCTTCGATACAAGCAATACTCTTTCCATCTTGAGACCAACAAAGGCAAAATAAACCTTTAATGCCCAAATCCTGTAGCTTAGCAATATGTTGAGTCTTACTGCCATCAACAGGTACAATTGAAATTATTCCTTCGGATTCAAATGCAAGCTTTTTACTGTCGACAGACCAACCGTATGCGTATTTGCGAGTGCCGGGAAGTTCCAATATTTTCTTTGCTTTGCCACCTGATGCAGGTACCACATACAAATGACGTGCATTCTGCAATATGGTCTCGTAGCTAACCATCTTTCCATCAGGTGACCATGCAGGATATATCTCTAATTCCGGTGTTTTTGTTATTTGGATTGGCTCGTCTCCCTCGACAGATATGATCCAGACATCCCCCCGATGGATCACTGCTATTTTGCTACCGTCAGGTGACCATGAAGCTACTACATTATATCCGAGCCCTGTTTTATTCCATCCGTCGAACACTTTAACAGCGGAACCTGTCGTCTGAGCCTCCTGTAAGGATATGGGAACTGCAAAAAGATCCTCCGTTCCATCTTTTCTTTTAATAACAAAAGCGAGGTTCTTGGCATTTGGTGACACCATGAAAGCAAAGGGTTTGCCGTCAACCGATACATCCATCTTCAAGGGAACCAGATCGCCACCTGAAAGACTGATTATCCAGAAGACAACATTACCCTCTTCATTGTCTCCCATAGCAATCAACCTACGGTCGTCAGACCAAACCGAAGCCCCATAGAACGAGCGTTCCCTTCCAAGGTCAAGAGGGGGTCCGCCGGAAGCTGACACAACTTTCAGTCCGAATTTGTAACCATAAGAAGGTCGGTAAAAGAGCATCTTCTTGCCATCAGGTGACAATGAAAAGAAGTCTCCTACTATTTCCACAGGCGGGGTTATTTCAAGTTCCTGGTTATTATTAAGATTAAAGAGATGGATTTTTCCCCCTTTTTTGTATAAAATCCATTTGCCGTCCGGCGACCAAGATGGATAATACCCCCCTCTTCGTTCGATAATCTCTCTGGGCGCACCACCCTCGGCAGAGACCAAACAAAGAGTAAAGCGATATTTATATTTATCTTTTTTCATTCCATACGCGATAGTTTTGCCGTCTGGAGACCATGCGGGCACCCCTTCCCTCCCGGGATGACTCGTAATCTGGGTAAGCGAACCGTCTTTGACCGAAAGGGTCCAGATGTTATTATCTCTTCTAATAAAAACCAACTTTTCGCTATCAGGTGACCAACTCACTTTTTTTGATGCATATCCTATATTGCTATCGAGAAGCTTTCTTACAGGACCTGTTGGCCGACCCGTCTCCGGAGAAACAGGAACCACGCAGATAGCATCTCCTGAGTAAAAGGCGACTTTTTTGCCATCTGGTGACCAGGTGCCACCGTATGCCGCCGTGTCCACCAGATCAAAAGGCTTGCTACCATCTAACGGAACAACAAGATTATCACATAGTAAGAACTTGCCGTTTGGTGAAAGGTTGAGGTCGTCGGCATTCTCGATCACGTCGTTTTTACCTACAAAGGTTACTGTTTTGATATATTTCACATTTGTATCCGGATCAATGATATACCCCTTGTTCGAGGCATTACTTATTGTTCTTCTTATTTCTTCGTTCTTTTTTGCCTGTTCGACGCGCTCGACCATAAGCTTAGTGATCGGGATAATGGCGCTTGTTGGGTATTGTTCGATGAGCTTTGCGAATGTTGCCTGAGCGTCATCGAATTTGCCCGCTCTGAGATGCGATTGTCCTATCCAGTATTGCGCATCTTGGGCGACCTTACTATCTGATGAGAGATTGATTACTTTGCTGTATTCTGCAATCGCAGCCTCATAGTCCATACGCTTGAGCAGCTCGTTGGCCTTTTCAAAGTGCTGCTCAGCCTCTGGAACGGTCTCTGAATTGGTTGAAACTGATATCATGAGTACGATTACCAAAGCCGGGAATATTGTTATTTTCTTCATTATTATTTCCTTTCATTTTGCGGCGTTGATAGATTGGGCCATATCCATTAACCGGGACATTTCAGCATTACTGACGAGCACGTACGAAAGAGCATCATCACGCCATGCGAGAATTGCCCCTCCGGCCTGCCCTTTGTTGCGATACACGGCGTATTCTCTGAAATCCTGCGGTGCCAGGCCTCGCTGTCCTTCTAACGGCTGTTCGAATAAAGAGATGGTATTAATGCCATCGGTATAGAGCAAATGCAGGGCGTCCCGGCCTTCGATTCGCCTGATTTGATCAAGCATATAACCCGGGTGCAGCCGGGGCGGCGAAACCAGATTGAAATTCGCAGCTTCCCGAGCCTCAGAAAGTGTGAGCGTATGCCCGTTGGCAATTGCCGGAACTTCCGTCGAACTGGTTGGCTGCTCATACGAAGGTCCTCTGACAATTATGCCGGGACGAGAAAACTCATACGGGTCATCCATAAATTCGTAATACAGGATATCATGTCGAGGCACATCCATGCGGGCTGCCGGGATGGGCGGCTCGTATGAGGCAAGCTGAGCAGCCACATCTCTGTGTTCTCTTAAATAAAAATTTAGGCTGGTTGATTCATGGCGTACCTGAGGAGCAGGCTTGCCAAGCCATTGACTCACCAACAGTGTTATGGCAACGATTGCCGCGACTTCTGTGAGCTTGAATGCGATTTTTCTTATGAAGGGATTTCTCAAAGACTTTATTCGTGTCTGTAATTTTTCGTACATTACAGGCGATGGTTCCGGAGCCTGCCAGCTATCGAGCACGCCTGACAGTTTTGTCAATCGTTGTAAAGCCTGCGAACAATTTTGGCAATCCTGCAGATGGTTACGTATCTCGCTTTTTCGAGGCTCATCTACTTCATCGCTCAAATACGCTTGAAGTTCTTTCTGAATATCTTCGCATTTCGACATTTCATTAACCTCTGATAGAGATTGCTACCGCTCTACGTATTTCGCTAAAGATTTCATAAGTTTCTCACGTCCCCTGTGATTCAAAGATTTCGCCGTACCGAGAGGGCAATTCATAATCTCAGCTATCTCCGAGAATTTAAGAGCATGATACTGCCTGAGGATAACGACGGTGCGCTGCTGCTGCGGCAGTTTTGTGAAAGCCTGCTGCACCAATGTTTGGATTTCATCGGTCTGTGCACGTTTGGCCGGATCAGATGAAGGATCGCA
>DQCG01000144.1 GCA_003533825.1 Phycisphaerales bacterium | reverse complement strand
TGCCAGAATATCTGGTCGCACCCAATAATTCCGTTCTTGTCAATCTATGTAGACTTATGTAAAATTCCCTGCTATTGTAAGAAAACGGCATTCATGAGTTTCTCATCACTCTTGTGATGAATTTGCAGATTTTGAGAGATACATTTGACTGTCGTCGATCACAATAGGTTAATGTTATTTGAATAAGGGAACTGCTTTATTCAGATCGAATTGTTGGAATGAATAGCACCTGTGGATGGAAATGTAAATGAAAACTCGAAAAAAGAAATTACTCATAACAGGCGTCTTACTTGTCAGTCTGATATTAATGCTTCCCTGGCTTTTGGGTATGCGCACGGAACGTGTCAAATTCTTTATAAGGACTTTTTCCAAGCCGCCGATGCTTTCAGCAGAAGAGACTGCTGAATTACATAAATGGCTCAGAGAAAAGTCTGTCCATTTGAAGACGGTTGCTGCCGATTCTGGCTTCAATGATATGCAGCCGCTGAAGGCCATTATTGGTGATGCACGCATAGTTTCCCTGGGAGAAGCCGCCCACTTGAATCGTGATTTCTCCCGGGTCAAGCATCGGATGGTCGAATTTCTGGTAAATGAAATGGATTTCACGGTTTTTGCCATCGAAGCTACTTTTGCGGGCGCTCTTGAGCTGAATGACTATGTGCTTACCGGCAATGGGGACCCCAGCCGGGCGCTGGGAGCGCTGGTTTACCCCGCGTGGACCACTGAGGCAATTCTTGACATGGTAAACTGGATGCGCGAGTATAACGCCACCCATGAAAAGAAAGTAAAATTCTACGGCTTTGATAACAAGCCCGCCACAGGTTCAGCCAAGGCAGTCTATAATTATCTAATGAAGACAAACACCACTAAGGACTACGATCAGATGCTCTCGCTTATGATGAATACGTGGACAGCCAATCAATTGAACAAAGGTCCAAAGGAAGAAATACGCACGGCTACGGAGAATATCAAGAGCCTGATAAAGCATCTGGAGAATCAACAGCCCGCCACAACTCAACAGACTCCCTCAGCACAGGTAATTCAGGACCAAAAAGAGTGGAACTTAGCCGTTCAGCACGCTAGAGTCCTCTTGCAGCATGTTAAATTCTACGGCGCGCCGTCTATATCAAAAGCTACTGTTCTTCGCGACAAAAACATGGCCCAAAACGCCCTGTGGATTGTGGATTACGAAGATGGAGCAAAGATGATTCTGTGGGCAGCCAATTCTCACGTTATGACAACACCCGGCTCCGGGTGTATGGGTGACTACCTGCGCCGGACCTTTGGCAAAGACATGGTGGTCTTTGGCTTGCTTAGCAATCGGAAATCGGAAGGACTTTTACCTGACGATACAGATCAAGGCCCAGGCGCGCCTAAGGGGTCTGTCGAAGCCCTTCTCACCGAAGCGGGGCTCGATATGGCTGTTGTTAATCTTCGCTCCCTGCCCAAAGGAGCTATCTCTAAATATTTCAATGCGCCGCGTAAAACAGGCCCCATATCTTGCCTGCTTCCCGCGGCGTACGACGCCATACTGTTCATCGAATCAACAACGAATGCGCGCTTTGTAAAAGAAGGCATTCTCCCAAGAGTTGCCGAACGGCTTCCAATCCCCTCCAATCTTGACTTTGAAGAACTTGAAGATGGAAGACCAAAAGACTGGAGAGCCCAGGGTGGTCAATCGCGATTAGAATATCAGAATACCGGTTTGCACGATCAGCCGTATAGAGGCAGCACTTGCGGTATGATCAAAAGGATCCCGGGCAGGCCTTTCGGTGAACCCTTTGGGAATATTAGACAGTCTATAAAGGCATCCGGCTTCAGGGCGAAGGAAATCCGACTTAGCGCAGCATCGCGCGTCAGCGGCGGAGTCGGTTACCTGTGGATCTCCATCAACGTGCCAAGGTCACCAGGCATATTCCACCAGGAAACAATTACTTCGGATAAGTGGCAGGAATATCATATTGTGGCCGAGGTTCCACAAAAAGCATCAAAGATAACATACGGATTAGCGTATGCAGGGCACGGAACAGCTTTCATCGATGACATTGCAATTGGAAATTCAGATTAATTCCGAAACGAAGAAAGGATTACGAAAAATCAGTCAGAATGCTTGTTAAAAATTAATGGGATTGCTTCGAATGCTGGAGAATAGCTGGTTTTCAGGCAATTACTCCGTTTAGCTTTTGCAACAAAGCTCTTGAAATTCATGGGAATTTTTCATTTGGGCCAAAATTGAGTGTCAAAAGCAAGACTTTTAAATCCAATAAGTTGTTAGAACAGTTAGAACAGATAGAGTTAGAGCAAATATCAATCCTGAATTGCCGGTAGATTGGGAAAACCCGTAAGTTTGAGGAGATTTTCCTTGACGTGGATAGGGCTAATCTTGTACAAATTAATATAGGCGAGGCTGACAATCTTCGGGCTATCGGGAGCGGTTTGTGTCAGCACACACAACGTCTTTGACATTCCCAGGTCAGCCATGACAATTAGAGTCGTATGCTTCGCAGATGAAATTCTTACCCAATCAAGAATGAATTTTTAACTCGTTAAGGAAGGAGGACGATTATGCGTCGGATTTATTTGGTTTGCACTGTTTTAGTCTTTGGGCTATGGCACGCCCGGTACCGCGGATTACTTTGCCGGTAACGGGCGCCACGCCTCAGAACATCCCGATGGGCTCAAATGTCTATGTCGGTTTGGTGGTTACGAGCCATGATGCCGCTCTAACGTGCCAGGCGGTATTCTCGAATGTCACGATTACCGGGACGGTCGGCCCGCAGTGGTCGCACCAGGATATCGGAATCGAGAGCAATGCTGCTGAGCCGCTTTACGTGGCGGTTTCCAACAGTACCGGGGCCTCTGCGGTAGTGATCCATGACGATCCGGCCGCAGCAACAATAGACACCTGGACCGAGTGGATTATCCCACTGCAGGCGTTTGCAGATCAGGGCATAATCCTGATCAACGTTGACAAAATCGCAATCGGCCTGGGTACCAAGGGCAATATAACGGCACCCGGCGGTTCGGGCAAGATATACTTCAACGACATCCGGTTGTACCGACCACAGCCGGAACCGGAACCACAGCCATAAGATGTGATATGGCGGGTAACCACTTAGCATTAGTTCGGAGCCTGTACTGGTCGAGTAGGTATAGATCCCGGTTGTTTTACTCTGAGTATTATTCTGAGCAATTCTAAAGCACAATATTAATAAATATGGCCAAACGAATACCCATCGAGTTCAGATCGCACATTCTACGGCCACAAAACACCTCTGAGGACAATTCTGGAAGATTCTGTCTACACAGCCAAAAGACTTATGCCCCCGCTGGCATTCAACTATGAAGGAGGCCGAAAGGCGCTCGAGAACCAAATGAGTCAATCCCGCGAAGGCAAGAAGTTCTACACGATACCGGATAAGCCTGGAATTTCTGATGCACCTCACGGCCGGATTCAACATATCCCATGAAACAGGAATCGAGCTTAGTCAACTGTCTGATCCAT
>DQCG01000641.1 GCA_003533825.1 Phycisphaerales bacterium | reverse complement strand
ATGACTGATGTCACACGCATTTTGAACGCGATTGAGCAAGGAGACGAGAGGGCTGCTGATAGATTGCTTCCGTTAGTGTATGAGGAGCTGCGTCGCCTCGCCGCTCATAAGATGTCACACGAGCCTCCCGGCCAGAATATGACAGCCAAGCCGAAAAATCGCCCGATCGGACAGGCACTATCTAAAAAAGCCTCCAAGTTTGATTGATAGAGCCGCCCGGCAAACATAAAATCCAAGACAGCATTAACAGCTGGTTCGTATTTGGAAGAATCCTTTCATTTGGTGCTGTGTTTTATAAAAATCGATATTAAACGGCAGATGTTTTGTTAAGCATAATATGGCACCGGATGGCCCAATAATATAACAATATATATTGACATAAAGGGGATAAATCTGTTATAAATAATATTATAATGATCTGTTGATTTCTGGCCTCTTGGCGGACGATATTTGTATAGTTCATTGTAGATTTTGATTTTCTCATTCGCGGCCTATATTAGGTGTTGGAAGGAAGGGGGTAGTGTCAATTCGTTACACACTTGTTCTTGGCAAATAGTTATGAACAAACTAAAAGGATTTACCTTAATAGAACTGTTGGTGGTGATTGCCATTATTGCTTTATTGATGGCGATATTGATGCCAGCACTGAACACAGTTAGAGAGCAGGCAAGGACAATTGCTTGTAGGAATAACCTGCGTCAATACGGCTTGGCGGCGAGAATGTACTTAGACGATAATGACAGCCACTTTCCTGATCCATTTACTTGGCTCCATGCCGACGCCGGGGTAAGCGGCGCCTATCAACCGTGGGGGTGCGCATGGCACGATTCAAGCTATCTGGCTGACGGCACACTCTGGCCCTACCTGAAGGCAAAAGATGTCCATCTGTGTCCTACGTTCAAACGTCTTAGCAAGTACAACCAGTATCATTCCATTCTTAAATGTTCCATACCTGTTGACCCTCAATACAGTTACAGTATGAATGCCTGGCTGGGAGACTGGGGGGAGTTTGGGTCCCAACCGGGGGTTCTGAAAGAATCCGAAGTAAAGCACCCTGCACGTGTGTTTTTCTTCTCTGAGGAAAATATGTGGACTATTCCGGGCCTGACCCGGGCTGTGCTTAATGATAACTTTTTGGTCATCAGTTCTTCCGACTCTAGTGATTCCTTCGCTACCTACCATAATCCCCCGGGCGGAGACCTGGATAAAGGCTCAGCCAACGTGGTGTTTGTGGACGGGCATGCCGAATTGGTGTGTGTGGTGGTGGAAAACGCTGAAGACGGTTATAAATTAGCCTGGCCGAATTAATACGGCCTGGCCTGCGACTGAATATCGGGCTTTTGAAGAAAGGTGGTGGTATCAATGTTGTAATGTTCAATGCTTGTTGAAGACAACAGATGTTTTGGTGTGTAGACAAAGCATAATCCATCATTATTTAACTCTTTTTGAAGGAGGACTATTATGTATAAAAAATTGATTTGTTTAGCCTGTTTTGTTCTGGTGCTGGGCTTTGTCAGCAACGCTTCGGCTGAACTGGTCGGACACTGGAGGTTCGATGAGGGCTCCGGGACCACCGCCCATGACCAGAGTGGCAATGGAAACGACGGCACCCTCATTAATGACCCGGAGTGGGCAATTGGGATAATAAATGGTGCGCTGCAATTCGATGGAATTGATGATTACGTTAATTGCGGGAATGATCCGAGCCTCAACGTAACCGATGAAGTTACGATTGCAGCGTGGGTGAAATTAAACTCTGTTCCCCCAGCTTTTTCTGTTTTAATAGCTGGGAAATACAGTGCCTATTGGCTTGAGTGGCGAGATACCAAAGCACTATCCCTTTCAATGTTCATAAACGGAGCTTATAATGGGTCAGGACCAACAATTGATCTGGCAGACGGAGACTGGCATCATATTGCTTTGACTTACGACGGAACGCACAAAAAAGGATATCATAACAGACAAGAGGTCTTTTCTGAAGGAGCTTCAGGATCAATCGACGTGTCGGGCGTCAATTTTTTGGTGGGTGAAGGTCATCCCGCTGATGCTGGTTATAATGGATGTCCTGATGGCCTAATCGACGATGTACGAGTTTACAACCGGGCGCTGACACAGGAAGAGATTCAACTTATGATGCGTGGCAAGGGATATCCACTTGCCCTGGGTCCCGTCCCAGAGGATGGTGTCATCCATGAGAATACGTGGGTGAGCCTTGGCTGGCGGGCAGGAGATTTTGCGGTCTCGCACGATGTGTATTTAGGCGACAATTTTGACGATGTGAACGACGGCACCGGAGACACATTCCGGGGCAATCAGGACCTCGTGTATTTTGTTGCCGGCTTTCCCGGATACCCTTACCCGGACGGTCTTGTCCCGGGAACGACCTACTATTGGCGAATCGATGAGGTAAATGATGCGGATCCGAACAGTCCGTGGAAAGGCAATGTCTGGAGCTTCTGGGTTCCTCCCAAGAAGGCCTATGAACCGGTTCCCAATGACGGTGGTAAATTTATCGACACTGAAAACTTGATCTTGAACTGGACGCCCGGTTTCGGTGCAATATTGCATACCGTGTACTTTGGCGACGATTTTGACACTGTGGCTAATGCTACCGGGGGGCTGGCGCAGGGAATTGCAACCTACAACCCCGGGCCGATTGAATTAGAAAAAACGTATTTTTGGCGAGTCGATGAGTTCGATGCCGCCAATACGTATACAGGCGATGTCTGGAGCTTTACGACCGCAAAGGTCGGCGGCGGTATTCGAGCTGACTTCTATCACTGGAATGATCCCAGCGTTGGAGGCACAGGCAATCCAGGACCAGTGCAGCCCTTTACCACTTTTGTGATGACCCGCACAGATCCCCGGATCGACTTTAGCTGGGGTGGCGGCGAACCCGACCCGGCGGTCGGTGCTGACCAGTTCTCGGTCAGATGGACCGGTGAAGTCGAGGCGGCGTTTACCGAGACCTATACCTTCTACACCAACAGCGACGACGGCGCGCGACTCTGGATAAATGGCCAGCAGCTCATTGATGCATGGATAGAGCAGGGCACAACCGAGTACAGCGGAGAGATTGACCTGGTAGCCGGAAACACGTACAGCCTTGTCATGGAATATTACGAGAACGGCGGCGGCGCAGTAGCACAACTGCGCTGGTCCAGTCCGTCCACGCCAAAAGATTTCGTTCCGCAGGCTGCATTATCACCGCCGATTAAGGCCAGCAGTCCGAGTCCTTCCAATGGAGCGACCGGCACGAAAATGACACTGAATCTCATGTGGGGCGCAGGTGATTTCGCCGCTTCACATGAGGTGTACTTCGGCACCGATGCGAACGCCGTCACAAATGCCGACAAGTCCTCACCCGAGTACAAGGGCATTAAGGCGCTCGGCGACGAGAGCTATGATCCGGGCAAGCTCGCCTGGGCGTCGAGCTACTTCTGGCGTGTCGATGAAGTCAATGCTATCAATCCCGATAGTCCATGGGTCGGCAACCTCTGGACATTTACAACAGGTGATTTCCTCGTCATAGACGATTTCGAGGACTACGATGCC
>DQCG01000642.1:606-10110 GCA_003533825.1 Phycisphaerales bacterium | reverse complement strand
TGAACTTTAAGGAATTTCATTTATGACAAAAGCCCAGGCTCAAAGCACAGTAGCTACGACAGCAAGGAATATCGCTTATGGAATGATCACTATTTATGGCGCGACGCTAATCATAATTGGAGTAGTCGCCGCCTTCAAAAGTAGCCAAGACAGCCAGACTTGGATGGAATTATTTAAGAGCGGTTTTTTACTCCTCGGAGGTGCTTTGACTACAATAATTGGATATTACTTTGGAAGTCGAGGCGTTCAGGAGGCACAAGAACTTGCCGAGAAAGCCAGTGAAGAATTAGAGAAACAGAAATCGGAATTGGCGGTTCTAAGAGAAGAGATGGCCCCAACTACAGATGAAGAAGAAGAAACCCTGATACCTGAAGGTGAAGATTTTTCGGAGGATTTATGAGTATATCAATCAAATGTGGCGTAGTTCCTAATAGCGAGCCAAAAAGATTTCGCGAAAGAGGACGTTTGCATAGAAACATCCGAATTTATCTTCATTCTGAAGACAAAGACGAACTCGACAATATTACCAAGGTTACATATATACTCCACCCAACCTTCAAAAATAGATATAGAGAATCAAGTAATCGAATAAGGAACTTCGAGATTCGCATTTGGACATACGGTTACTTCAAAATCACAGCGGAATTGACATTTTCCGATGGTAAGACCGAAAAAATTTCTGATTTCGTGAAGTGGCCTCCAATATCAACGAAATTGTAGTGAACAGGACTTTCCTATTGTCATTACAGCCTGCTTGTTTTTCTCCTATCTTACATCCCTACCATACCATTGCCAATGACTTTGTTACAATGTGGGCATACAAAGATTCGTACAACTTTCATTCTTATTACACCCGTTTGTTCGTAATACCTGACCTTCTTGATTTCTTTCTCACAATGTGGACACACAGGCCAGGCATCACTATCAGTAATCGGTTCATACTCAATCTTCCCCATATGGTTCTCCTGAAAAATACAATAAATGTTGACGAAAAGGATTATAACCTCGATCAGCAGTTCCTGCAATGAATTCAAAAATGAGTTCTTCAGGCCGAAATTCAAATGTAAGAGCAGCAGTGTGCAGTGTTATGGATTCCGCCGTAAGGTGTCCATGAAGGGACTTATGGAGAACACAGAATACAGAAGTCAGAAAAGCATAGTTTCTCAATTCAGCGGCTCGTCCTCCAGCGAATCGAGGCCCATAATGGCATCGTGCATATACACCCGTCTTCCGCTCGGTGTGTCATGTGCGGCGTACGTCATTTGACGCTCCGCGTCGTAGTGGGCATACCAGCTATAGCGGGACAGCCATTCGTAATCTTCGTCGTCAACTTTTGCGTTTTGGCCGTTGCCCAACGGTATCTCTTTCATAATTCGCTCCTGCCTCTGCGTAATACCATGAATCGCACCTTACCACTTCATGCCTTAACTTAGCCCCTGCAACACATAATATATACCAGAATCTGCGGACTTTTTCAACAGCCCCAACATCCATAATAATTCATGGGACCTGCTATAAAAAGATTTGACAAATCACCTTAAATCACGCAGAATCCGCTTTTGACTTAATACCATACTCAGAGAGTGCTGAAAACACCTTAATTTCAAAGGGCACATTAAAATGATAACAGATGTTCTGATTAGAAATTTCAAATGCTTCAAGAGCCTCACCGTTCCCGAACTTGGCCGCATAACCTTGATAGGTGGTAGAAATAACGTTGGGAAAACGGCATTGCTGGAAGCTCTTTTCCTGTTTCTTGACCGTGCGCGTATTGATAGGATCCTTCGGCAGTATGGCTGGCGGGGAATAGAAGGGGTCATTTCTACCCCAGAAGCAATGTGGGCTCCTATCTTTTATGATTATGATATGAAACATGAAATTATTATTTCAACAACTATAGACGGTAAACCGGAAACTGCTAAGTTCAGTTATAATCCCCAATTTGTACCTCCTGCCCCTACGACTACTCCTCCGCTGGAAGAACGGCAAATTTCTACAGATGAAAAACCGATTACTTCATTCTCTTTGGATATTGAGTATTGCAACAACGAAAATAAAAAACAAATTTCCCACCTTTTTATCAATCCTCAAGGTCAGCTAGCTTTACACATAGATTACGCTCACTTTTCAGGCCACTCTTCTCACTTTCTTCCGTCTAAGAAGCACATAGCGTCAAAACAAACAGCGGATGAGTTTAGTAAATTAGCACAAGAAGGACGGGAGAATGAGGCCATCGATTTCCTTAGAATTATCGAACCTCGTTTTGAGACTCTGAAGGTAATAACCGAAGGTCCTAGATCATCCGTACATGGCAAACTTGAAGGTTTTTCACATAGCTTTCCTATACACTTTATGGGTGAGGGCATGGAAAAACTCTTAAACCTCTTAGTCGGTATGGTTTACTCTGAAGGTGGCTGTGTTTTTGTAGACGAAATGGAAAATGGTATACATTATTCGGCTTTACCTGCCATCTGGAAAGCAATAGGTCAGGCCGTATGTAAATATGATTGTCAGATTATTACCACCACTCATAGCTATGAATGTCTTCAAGCTGCACACGAAGGTCTTTCTGAAATGCCGGAGGACTTCAGATATATCCGCCTGCATCGAAAAGACAATGAAATATCCGCCAAACTCTCAAACTATGATATGATCGGCACTGCATTAAAAACAAATCTGGAGGTAAGATAATTTGTCCGAGCCAGAAAAGATAGACCACAAAAAACTGATTCTTGCTGAAGGACGAGACGCCGAGTTATTTCTTGTGTGGGCAGGTAGACACTTCCGTCCTGAGATAGACTTTCAAGTAATGGACTTTGGGGGCATTAAGGAGCTAACTAATTTCCTCAAATTGTTAGCTAACGACGAATCTTACGACAATGTTGAAACCATAGTAGTAGCTCGTGACGCAGAAACTGATGCTGAAGCTGCGATAAAGAGTGTTCAGCATTCTATGAATGAAGCAAAGATACCGGTACCTGAAAAACCTTTTGAGTACACACAAGAATCTTCTTTGAAAACTGCTTTTATGATTTTTCCAGGCCCCGAATACACAAGTGGTCGATTAGAAGACCTCTGTCTTTTGACAGTCGAAAATGATCCTTTATTGGAATGTGTGGATGATTATTTAGAATGTGCAAAGGCCAAAGGGGAGCGACTTTCTCGTATTCACAAAAGCAAACTCCATTGTTTTTTAGCGGGGAAAAAAGATTATGCCGGTTTGCCTATCGGATTAGCTTCGCGTAAAAAGGCTTGGGATTTTGACCACCCTTCCTTAGAACCATTTAAGAGGATTATCAGGGAAATGTAGTACTACTGGTAATTATAGGGACGTTTGGCGATTTTGTGTATTCAGTTCTTCTTCTGTTGTTTCTTTCCGGCTTTGAGCTCCCGTTCTTTTTAACGTAAAAATTCGTGAACGGTTCCGATATTCCCAGTCAAGCCAACCGGTAGCATCCGGATCGGGAGACATAGTGGGGCTTTACTTCTCGTAAAAGAACCTATTAATCCTCTGAATCCGGGATTTTGCGGAATTTTTGGAAATTATGTAAATAAAACGCCCGGTCGAGCGTCTATATATGTGGTATATGAATTTTAAAAAGTTACGAATATTAACGGCGGAAGAGCCAGACGATGAATTCGCAGGATTTGATAAATATCAGTCACAAGGCAAAGAGCGAAACCGAGGCTTTTATCAATCGCCACCTTAACGACCGGGCGAAAGGGTGGCCGAAAAGCTCCCTTTGCAGACCCGCATATACGCAGTACCGTCAAGATCAGCAGGCTGCAAGTGGCAGCAATATACGTATTCTTTTGGCTCAATAACTCAAACCGACTGAATCGAATACAAGGGCGCTCGCAAGTTCTTCTTGTACAGTCATTCGCTTAAACTGCAATTCCTTCGTCTCCGCTCAGGGTGAAGGGGGGTATGTGTGGGGATTTTTTAAAAAAAGGGCTTATACCGATTTGCACAGTATAAGCCCTACTCTGAAGCATGTCTGCTTTGGCAAAAAGCCATTTTAACAGCTTGCTAAATCACAATTTACGGTGCCGGTTCCGGCTCCGGCTCCGGTGGCAGCGGATGCAGGCCAATGTCGTCGAAGTACATTTTGCCCGTACCTCCCGGCGGATTAATCTTATTACCGATACCGATAGTAATCGTATTAACGTCCGTGAGGTTAATGCCCTTGTCAGCGAACTCCTGCAGGGGGATATCCCACTGCGTCCAGCCGTGTATCTGGGTAGCGGCGGGATCGGCGTGAGTTACCGTCGCCGTCGCGCCTGCAATATTGGCTATAGTAACATATATCGGCGCAGGATCGTTGCCCAAACCGCCCTGGAACCAGATGGTCAGCGTCTTGACGTCCGAAGCGGTCCAGTCTCGCGGAGAATCCAGAGTCAGGGTCGCCTCAGCGAACTTGGTGGTAATGTCATATAAATACGGCATCGACTGCCTGCCGCCGTGAACTACGGTCGGCTCGGTATAAGGAGGAAGGTCATTGCCGACGAGCGCTCCGTTTGTTGCGGTTCCCCAGCCGTCAAGCCAGTATCCGAATATCGTGTTGCTGTTCGGATTGGGCGGATCGATGTCATTGTAGGATTCAATGTCGTCCACGACGAGGAAATCGGCCGTGGTGAAGTCCCATACATTGCCTGCCCACGGACTGTTCGGATTGAGGTCATTGACCTCATCGATACGCCAGTAGTAAGCCGTGTCCAGCTCAAGCAGTCCGGGATCATGGCTCTCATCGCCAAGGTTTTTAGAGCCTTTATACTCCGGCGAGGAGGTTGTTGCGTTTCGCACGGCATCTTGATCCGTGCCGAAATAGACCTGGTGCGAGGCGGCGCTATCACCTGCAGCCCACCTTAATATCGATGTCTGTTTTACATTCTCGGCACCACTGTAGGGATTCGGGCTGCCGACGGCTCCCGGAGTCGAAAAGCTCCAGATTTCGCCCGTTACGGTCTCGAACCCAAAGAACTCATCGACTCGCCAGTAGAATGTTTTGCCGGATTCAAGAGGACCCGGCCTATAGGTTGCAACTCCCTGCGGGGCTCCGGCCACAGCATTTTTCACGGTATCATAATCGTCGCTGAAGAACACGGTGTGCAAAATCGCACCAAAACCGGGCTCCCAGCTTAACACTACATTTGGATCTACAGATTCGGCGCTATCAGCCGGACTCGGATTGTAAGCGGTCTTGGGGGCAATCACAAAGCTCCAGACAGGACCGCTGTGCGTAGTGGTTTCATCTGCTTCGATATCCTCGATTCTCCAGTAGTATGTCGTACCCTTGACAACACCATCCGGATAAGGAAATCCGGGAAAGCCGACAGCATAATCCGTATTGGTTTGGTTAACTCTAAACGTATCGCCCGTGCCGGCCTGGACTTCATCGCGATTCTCACCGATATAAATAGAATGGGAGGCAGCAAAATCTCCAGGAGACCAGCTAAGGCTTACCCACGTGTCTCGAATCATGGCGCCATCGGCGGGACTCGGGTGTCGCGGTTCAGGCCTGTCCCCGCCTACCCACAGATACTGGCTTGGGATGGCCTCTCTGGGCATCGTTGGAGTTGACCAGGCCAACTGACATACGGCGCCGCCGCCGTTTTCATAGAACTCCAGTACAATCGGGTATCGTTGCCCCTGTTTCAGAGCAATCTCACCGCTGTCAGGAGTGCTGCCATGATCGGTCCAGTTGTCAATAAGCTGCTCGTCATTCACCCACAAACGAATGCCATCGTCTGACTGAGTATGGAAAGTATAGGTCGCCGAGATGGGCGCTTCAACCTCGCCCGTCCACCTTACCATGAAATTATCAGCGGGTACGGACGGGTCTGGTGAGTTGTCCCCCCAACTGAAGTTGACCATAGGATCCAGGCGCTTCATGAGCAAAACCTGCCATGGATTTGCCGCATCCCTTTCATAATACTCACCGATTAAACCTTCAACACCACTGGCCGAACCTGCCAGACCCAAAAGAAACACAAGGCAAGCAAAGTACATAAATTTTCTACACATAATAATCCTCCTATGAATAAGGTTAAGATACCTGTGCTTTTGCTTCATACTAAACGGCTGTTCGCCTTAGCTCGGAGCGGGGCTTATACCGATTTGCTCAGTATAAGCCCTACTCTGAAGCATGTCTGCTTTGGCAAAAAGCCATTTTAACAGCTTGCTAAATCGCAATTTACGGTTCCGGTTCCGGCTCCGGTTCGGCTACCAGCGGATGCAGGCCAATGTCGTCGAAGTACATCGTACCCGCACCTCCCGGCGGATTAATCTTATTACCGATACCGATAGTAATAGTATTAACGTCCGTGAGATTAATGCCCTTGTCTGCAAACTCCTGCAGGGGGATATCCCACTGCGTCCAGCCGTGTATCTGGGTAGCGGCCGGATCGGCGTGAGTTACCGTCGCCGGCGCGCCCGAAATATTGGCAATCGTAACATATATCGGCGCAGGATCGTTACCCAGGTTTCCGTGGAACCAGATGGTCAGCGTCTTAACGTCGGAAGCAGTCCAGTCACGCGGAGAATCCAGGGTCAGGATCGCCTCGGCGAACTTGGTGGTAATGTCATAGAAATACGGCATCGACTGCCTGCCGCCGTGAACGGTCGTCTGATCGGCATAAGGAGGAAGGTCATTGCCGACGAGAGCTCCGTTTGTTGCGGTTCCCCAGCCGTCAATCCAGTATCCGAATATCGTGTTGCTGTTCGGATTGGGCGGATCGATGTCATTGTAGGATTCGATATCGTCCACAACGAGGAAATCGGCCGTGTTGAATGCCCATACATTGCCTGCCCACGGACTATTCGGATTGAGGTCATTGACCTCATCGATACGCCAGTAATAGGCCGCGCCCAGCTCAAGCAATCCGGGATCATAGCTCTCATCGCCAAGATTTTTAGAGTCTTTATACTCCGGCGAGGAAGTTGTTGCGTTTCGCACGGCATCTTGATCCGTGCCGAAATAGACCTGGTGCGAGGCGGCATTATCACCTGCAACCCACCTTAATATTGATGTATTTTTTACATTCTCAGCACCACTGTAGGGATTCGGGCTGCCGACGGCTCCCGGAGTCGAAAAGCTCCAAACCTCGCCCGTTACAGTCTCGAACCCAAAGAACTCATCGACTCGCCAGTAGAATGTTTTGCCGGATTCAAGAGGACCCGGCCTATAGGTTGCGGCTCCCTGCGGGGCTCCGGCCACGGCATTTTTCACGGTGCCGTAATCATCGCCGAAGAAGACGGTGTGCAGTATCGCACCAAAACCGGGTTCCCAGCTAAGAATTACATTCGGATCTACAGATTCGGCGCTATCATCCGGGCTCGGATTGTAAGCGGTCTTGGGGGCAATCGCAAAGCTCCAGACCGGGCCACTGTGTATCGTTGTCCCATCGGCTTCGATATCCTCGATTCTCCAGTAGTATGTCGTACCCTTGACAACACCATCCGGATAAGGAAATCCGGGGAATCCGACAGCATAATCCATATTGGTTTGGTTAACCCGGAACGTATCGCCCGTGCCGGCCTGTACATCTTCAAAACTCTCGCCGACATACACATTGTGCGAAGCGGTAGAGTCCCCCGCCATCCAGCCAAGGGGTACCCACGTATCTCGAATTATGGCGCCGTCGACCGGAGTGGGATTGTAAGAAGTTAGGCTGACCCTTAATAGTTCAACTTCAGAAATCTGCATACTGTTTGCGCTTGCGGGGTCTCGAACGGCCGTGAATAGAACTTGATAGTGATTGTATGCCACATTATTATCAAACGAAATGGGCGTTTCGTTCCTCGTTAAGCGCGGCCATGGCGCCGCCTGGCTGAAATCGACGATATCACCACTTGCAATCAGCGTATATGGCCCGTCTATGCTTACATTCGATCCGGAGATTTCAAATGCAATTGGGTCACGTTCTGCCCCGTCATTCGCCGTGGTTAAACTCAGTCCGGTAACGATACTCTGAAGACTTGATGGTGTTACCTGGAAGCCAGAGGGCTGAGTAAATCCTTTGAAATGCAGATACTTCGTCGAGCTGCTGCCATCGATCGCTAAGGCAGGATGTTCATTATCAGGCCAATCTCCATCGTTCGGAACTCCCTGTATAGGATCGCCGGGGTTAGTGGCGTCAATCTGAGCTGCCTGTGCCATTGAGCTCAGCAGCAAGGTGGACACACCCACAACTATAAATACAAATTTCCACATAATAATCCTCCTTCAAAAAGGTTAAGAAACCTGTGCTTTGGCCTCATACTAAACGGCTGTTAGCCTTAGCTCGGAGCCGGGCTTATACCGAACCTTCTCAGCATAAGCCCCGAACTCCAAGCAAATCTACAACATCAACCGCACAATTATAATTGGCGGCCGAATCTTAGCCTACTCTGCAGATTACGGATGAACACCAATATCATCGTAGTACATTGTACCTGTACCGCCGGGCTGCAGACTGGTTTTATTGCCGATACCAACTGCAATCGAATTAACATTGGTAACATCGACGCCCTTGTCGACAAATGCCTGCAGCGGGATGTTCCATTCGGCCCATTTGTTTGTCTGGGCTGCGGCAGGATCTTCGTGTATTACCGGAAGGCCGCCGTTTAGGGTAACATACAGCGGGTCGGCGGCATTACCAATATCGCCGTGGAAGAAAAGCTTCAAAGTGGTTCCGCCGTTCTGAGTCAGGTCTATGCCGCCCAACGCCAGATCAACCTCTGAAATCGCGGCAACGGAGTTGTCAAAATAGACCGGCATTGACTTGCTGCCACCGTGGATAATGCTCTCTTCCATATAGGTCGGAGTGTTTTCATCGCCTACGGCCGAACCGGTGCCATTGCCGGGGTAAGCCGGTTCATCACCATGCGGACCATAGCCAAGTCCATCTTTCCAGAACCACCATATCTCTTTATTGCCGATATCGTAGTCCTCGAAGTCGTCGATAACGAGGAAGTCGGCGGTCGTGAAGCTCCAGACGATACCCGCCCACGGACTGCCGGCATCGAGGTCATTGACACCATCGACACGCCAGTAGTAGGTCGTATTCCACTCAAGTGTTCCCGGATCGAAGAGTTCAGCGCCAAGTTCTATAGAGCCTTTAAACTCGGGCGAAGCTGCATCGGCGTTTTTTACGGCTTCTTCATCAGCGCCAAAATAGAGCTGGCTCGAAGCGGCCTTATCGCCGGGGGCCCACTTTAGAAGTGGCGCCTGCTTTATATCCTTTGCATTATTAGACGGATTCGGACCGTTGGCCTTAGTTGGCGGCTGCAGCGGACCGGCGGGAATGATCTGCTTGTCCATTTCCGGGCTGGTCCAGTACAAATGCTGCTCGCCATTGCTGTAGTGGTAGTACTCCAACCGCAGCGTATGGATGCCGGTTTCCAGGAAAACCGGCAGGCCTGCGTACTCGGTGGGAACCCAGGAGACCCACATGTTAAGGAGCCGTTCTCCGTCGATCCACAGCCGGGTGCCGCCTTCACTATTGACACTGAAGGTATACGTA
>DQCG01000642.1:0-458 GCA_003533825.1 Phycisphaerales bacterium | reverse complement strand
TTGAAGTACTCTCCCATGATACCGCCGCCACCACCGGTGGTCGTGAAGCTCCAGACATCGCCTTTGTATGTCTCACGGGCATCGAACTCATCAACCCGCCAGTAGTAGGTCTTGTTCATTTCAAGGGTATCAAGCGCATAGCTTGCGTCTATCTGGGTCTTACCGCCGATAGCATCGTTGACATCGTCGAAAGTCTCGCCGAAATAGACTGTGTGCATTTTCGTACCCCAACCCGGATTCCAGCTAATATCCGCATCCACGTCTATAAATTGACCGTTATTCGGCGGATTGGGCTTCCAGGCAGTCTTTGGAGGAACCGTAAAGCTCCAGACATCGCCTACCCAAGGGCTGGCAGGATCACCTTCATTGATTTCATCGATTCGCCAATAATAAGTTGTTCCCGGCACGAGACCTTCCGAAAATGGAAATCCGGGAAAACCGACAACAAAGAAATTTGT
>DQCG01000645.1 GCA_003533825.1 Phycisphaerales bacterium | reverse complement strand
TTGGAGACTACTTCGTTCATATACGGCGCAAGCTCGGCGACCCGTCGGGTGGCTCCTTTGCACCAGTGCTCGTTCCACATATCGCAGATGATGATTGCGGTTTGTTTGGGATTCCACTGGATTTTGTTCTGCACTACCCTGAACCGGCTCGGATCATCAGCAAGGGGGCTGCGACTTCGCGTTACAAGAACCAGTGGTTTGTCGCTCGACATACCATATACGACAGATGATATACTTGCAAATACTATGCAGACAGCAGTTAAAATTCTGAATCTACGACTGTTCATAATACCAGACTCCTGGAAAATCAGTTGCAATACATCACGGCAGATAGCCTCACACGGCTATCAGTATTTACTGTTTTATACCGACCAGCAGGATAACACAGAAACTATCTCAAGACAAGAGCATTGCTAATCCGCCTGACTATTTCCATCGAAGCTGCCAGAGTTCTTCTTTCGTGCGAATGAACTTGACTGTGCCGTCATTCAGCAGAACGCAGCCGCCCTTTGGGTCGTGGTTGTCGAAAGTGAACAACTCCCGCCCGCCATGCTGATTCCAGCCTGCTTTCGTCTCAAACAAAAGAACCATATCCGGCGGAGAATCTGGATTACACGATGGATTCATCGCATAATGGCATTTGCCTTCACCAGCACTGGGGCACTCATAAATCCTAACAATATTCTCTTCGAGCATACCAATGCTCTTATAGGCCCGCGTCATAACGTCACACCATTTAGTCCACTTTGGATACACTGGCTTAATCTGACTCGAATCCTTAAGTCGCATCTTCTCTGCTTTATTATATAAGCGCAACCTGTGCCAGAGGTTCTTGAGATTTGATACACATCGTACACGCAGATCAAATGGATGTATTTGAGGCGTAAGCGCCCTCGTACTTCGCAGATCCTTTCGCAAACCCCTGGTGTACGAAAATAACTGTTCGTTCTCGGTGACAATGGCCCTATCATCGTATACAGTAAAGGATGTAAGACGCTCTCCGTCATGATAGCAAACTAAGTGGGCAGTGCTTTGTTCGGTAGTAATCCCACCAGGTAAACCCTTACCGATTTCACCTGTAAATTCCTTAATGCGTGTCTGATCTCCAACAGTGATAGTTTTTATAGAATTGAGATACTTCACTTCCGCAACGCTAAACAGGTCTTGCTCACCAGGATAGGGAAAGAAGTACTCAAGCATTGAAGGTTCATAGTTAATCTCAATCCGTGTACATCGGCTTAGATCGGGAGGTTTTAGGTTTGGAAGTTGCGGTTTTCCGATATATGGGATGTGGAGATTGTCCACAGTAGTCCTTACGACCTTTTCGCCCTTAAGGCCCTGATGCATATATGGAATCAAGACCTGATCATCACGATTCGTCATGCCTTCGTTGAGCTCGTTGAAGTACAATGGTCCCTTAATGTTCTCCATCATAAGAGCTAAATCGTGAGCGTCGTTCCCCCCATTTGTCTTTTCTGCGTCCTCAAGTAGGGAATGAACCATCATAGGCAGGTCTTCGACATAGTAGCCGATCTCAAGAATCAGTTGTTCGGGGTAAACCATCTCCTGTGTAACTCCGCTGGCTGAAAAGACATTGCGGAGGTTAACAGGCAGAGGCAGCCACAAGGATTCAATCCGGCGCTCATCCGCACGCAAGCGAATGTAACGACCAAAAGGCAGTCCTACGGGAAAGCACAACAGTGGAACGTTAAGGCGCCTGCGTACCATAAGAGTTTTGTCATCCTCGGCCAAGTATGCCTCAAAGCTACATATACTAATGGTCTCACAAATCCAAATATCCTGCTTGGACTTGTTTCTTATCTCATAACTCAATTCCAGTGTCTTATTGGTTATATCCAGCTTAGTTACGGAGATTGTTGCCAGACCAGTATTATCGTCGGACTTTGCCTGTGTGCCGATTGAGAGCAAAATGCACAGCGACATCGCTGCGGTTATGATTATTTGTTTGTGCATTTTTTGTTCCTCTCCCTTTTATCAGTTTGCCGGGCCTATTCGGCGCTGCCCGTGGGAAAGATGCGGATGAAGGCAACACCGTGTCTTGGTACTTTCATCTCGAAGCGGTTTTTGTATGTGCCCAGATTCTTTTGCCGCCAGAGGTCGCGGATGCGGCGGGAGCCTTCTATGCCGAGGTCATTCCACGAGACGGAGATATTTATTGCGATCTCAGTGGTGTTGAACAGTCCGACGGCCTTCGAGCCGTCTTCCATATCTTTGGCCATGATAAAATACTCGTCCGTCTGGGCGATAATCGGGGCCTGCTTGCCGAGCGGGTCCTGGTCGATCTCGATGACCTCGGCGTTGCACAGGACATTTAGCGTGAATTCATCGAGTTTGTCCATATCGCCGGAGAAAATCAAGGGGGCGGCCATCAAACACCACATCGACATATACGAATACTGCTCGTTTGGGGTAAGTGAAGTGGGTTTGCCCTCACCCATGCCGCGGGCATTACCGACCCAGCCGATAAGTATATAGTCAGGATCGTTCCATTGTCCCGGTTTGGCGTACTGCCAATGTTGGGCATTGCTGAAGGCGATATGGTAGAATCCCGACAGGTCGGCCCCGCCGGCCAGGCCCAGGTCTCCGGTTGTGCGCCAGCAGTGCCCACCGACCTCGCCGCCCCATTGCCACACATCGCTCATACCATACTGGCACAGGTTCAGCAGAATATCCCGGTCGAACTGCTTTAAGATATCGCCCATCTGCCGGTAAGGCCGCTTCTTTTCCAACAGGTCATCATTGGTCTGCTTCATACGTTCCTTGTAAACCTGTCCGTAGCTGCACCAGTCATACTTGAGAAAATCAATTCCCCATTCGGCGAATTTCCCGGCGTCGATCTGCTCATGTTGATAGCTGCCCACATAGCCCGCACAGGTCCACGGCCCGGGCGATATATAGGTACCCGCACGCAGCCCCTTGCTGTGAATGTAATCAACCATCCCCTTCATATCCGGAAACTTGTTATTGGGCAGGACTGCTTTACCAGCGTCACGGTAAGGTTCATCCCCTCGCTTCTTCATCCAGCAGTCGTCGATGTTCACATACATATATCCGGCGTCCGCCATGCCGGAGGCGATCATGGCGTCCGCCGCATTGCGCATGTGCTGCTCGGTAACGCGATTATAATGGATGTACCAGCTATTCCAGCCCATCGGCGGAGTCAGTGCAAGCGTATCTCCCACAACGATTTTGAAAGTCCGCTGCGACGAGCCGTGACGGCTGGCAGCTTTAAGAGCAACCGGGTATTCTCCGAGTTTGGCCGGGGCGGTGCCGGTAATAATGCCGGTCGTCGTATCCAGCTTAAGCGTGGGCGGCAGATTCTCCGCACTGAAACGGAAGGGCCGCCTGCCAGTGCATGGTATGCGATAAATAAAAGGCCTGCCGGGCCGGCAGCCATAGACTTTCGGCCCGTTTATCCGCGGTTCTGGTCCGGGTTTGGGTGTTAAGATTACTTTTTCCTCTTCGAAGACGGGTGCATCTATTGCCACGGGATCATCTCCGGCAACAACAAACGCCGCATCAGCCCAGTTGGCGTGATCATAGCTGTTGTTATCGCCGGCCGGATCGACCGCCAGCGTCAAAGTCTTACAGCCGGTCAAATCGATATCAACTTTTTTCGCCGGTTCGCCAGCCTTGAGAACGCCGCTATTGAAAAGCAGTTTGCCGTCGCCATATATGCGAAAGCGGACGCTACCGATTTTACCGTTGACTTCATCGTCGACGCCGACATAAGCGGAGAAGCTCCGGCACGATTTTTTCAAATCGACGTACATCAGACTGGCGGCGTGAGTGCCGACGCCTTTTTCGTAAGTGCGGCCGGCGATTGTCAGCGGTTTATTCTGGATGGATTTGTCCTTCTGAGGCGAGCCCCAGCCGGATGTCATTTTCTCCAGATTCAAAGATGACAGCCATACCGTGCGTTCCGGCTTATCCGACTGGACCGCTGAGGCACAGCCCGAAAGCTGTGCGACAAGTACGGCACAGATGGTTAGTAAAAGACAGGTTGATACGTGGCGTTGTTTGCAAATTCTGCTCATCATGTTTCTCCATCATGGTAGGGGCAATCCTGTGTGGTTGCCCTGATTCATTCTCGGCATTCGGGCAGGCACGCGGGCCTGCCCCTACTCCTAAAGCAGAGCGAGCCAGCCGCCGTCGACGTAGATGATCTGACCGGTGATGAACTCGCCCGCCCGCGAGGCGAGCAGGACCGCCGTGCCCACAAGATCCTCGGGCCTGCCCCACCTGGCGAGCGGGGTTTTTGACATAACCCATTTATTAAAATCCTCATCGGTCCAGAGCGGCTCGGTCAGTTCCGTGGCGATATAACCGGGCCCGATCGCATTTGCATTGATATTGTATTTTGCCCATTCTACGGCCAGCGTTTTGGTTAGCATGAGCAAACCGCCTTTGCTGCTGGCGTACGCCGCCGTAGTGGGCCGGGCGGCATGGCACGTCAATGAGCCGATATTGATAATCCTGCCGGCCTTGCCCTCCCGTTTTCGATGACGGCAGAACGCCTGTGACAATACGAACGCGGAAGTAAGATTGACCTCAATGACCTGGTTCCATGTTTTGAGATCGACATCTTCGGACGGCCCGCGAATGGTGGTTCCGGCACAATTGACGAGAATATCTATACCTTTTGTTTCGGCGGCAACAGTCTCGAAGAAATCCTCTATGCCTTCAATGCTGCCCAGGTCGAATGGGAAGGGCCAGATTTTCCTGCCGGTGTCGGTATGAATTTGCCGGGTGGCATCTTCGAGCTGCTTTTTATTGCGGGCAACGATTGCGACGTCCGCCCCGTGCTCGGCAAGGCCTTTGGCGATCGCCAGCCCGATGCCTCGGCCACCGCCGGTGACCAGTGCTGTTTTTCCGGCTACGCTAAAAAGATTGCTTTCCATAGCCGCCTAATAAAGCAGAAAAGCAATCGAATAGCAAGGCCGTAAAAAACAAGTAAATAACCGGGGCCTATGCCGTAATGATTGGCATAGGCCCCGAAATCATACAGATACTGCTGTCGTTTCCGTGAAGAGGAGCTTTATTCTTGAGCAGCCTCTCTCGGCCTATACAGCCGGATGTCATCAAAGATCATCTTACCTGAACCGCCGGGCACCGTTATGTTGCCCCTGGTACCAAAACCAATTGCAATCTTGTCAACGTTACTCAGAGTTATGCCCTGATCGGCAAAGGCCTGAAGCGGGATAACCCACTCGTTCCAGGTGTTTATAGTCGCTGCGGCCGGATCATCATGGACAACAACCGCAGGAGTGCCGGCACTGTTGGACACGGCTACGTAAAGCGGATCGTTAGAATTATTCGGATCGCCGTAGAACCACAGCGACAATTCCGTAACGCCTTCCTCTGTCCAGTCACGCGGGGCAATTAATGTCAGCTCCGCCTCCGAATATTTGGCGTAACCCTGCTTATTGTTGTCGTAGGCCAAAGGCATCGACTGACGGCCGCCGTGGACGATAGTTTCCTCGGTATAAGAAGGGGTTGTTTCGTCGCCGACCGCAGCACCTGTTCCGTTGCCCGGATTATACGGATCGGTTCCTTGTGCGCCAAAGCCGAGACCGTCAATCCATGAGTACCATATCTGGTTTTCGCCGGCGTCGTAGCCCTCGAAGTCATCTATAACGAGGAAATCGCCCGTAGTAAAGCTCCAGAGGCTGCCTATCCACGGGCTATCGGGATTGAGATCGTTGACTTCATCGACACGCCAGTAATAAGCGGTATTCCAGGCGAGTTTGCCCGGATCGTAGCTTTCATCGCCAAGTACTTTGGTACCCTTGTATTCGGGTGAAGTCTTGTCGGCATTAGCAACTGTGTCTGCATCGGTGCCGAAGTAAACCTCGTGCGAAACGGCTGAATCACCGGCGCCCCATTTTAGAATCGGTGTCATTTTCGTGCCGGCAGCTCCATTGAACGGGCTCGGGCTGCTTGCCTTTACCGGCGGCGATAAAGCCGCCTGCGGAACGAAATCTTTCGGCGTGGACGGACTCGACCATCGCAGCTCTGCTACCGCGCCGCCGCCGTTCTCGTAATATTCCATGACAAGGCTGTACTTGTTTCCGGCTACCAGGTCGATCTGGCCTTTGTACTCGGGAGTACCCTGGTCGATCCATGAGTCAACAAGCAGAACGCCGTCGATCCAGAGTCGCGCGCCGTCATCGATTCTTGTATAGAACGTGTAGGTCTCGGTGAATGCCGCCTCGACTTCACCGGTCCACCTGGCCGAGAACATGTCGGTGTTGATCGACGGATCGGGAGAATCGGTAAAGGTAAAGTCGATCCGGGGATCTGTGCGGGTCAGCACAAGATTGGAAAAGGCATTCACCGGTCCCGGATTGCCTGCGCCTCCAACAAAGTCGGGATCACTCCAGTTATAGTAGTCACCTCGCACTCCGCCGCCGACCTTAGCCGTCTTAAAGCTCCAGACATCGCCTGTATGAGTAGTGGCGAGGTCGAACTCATCAACCCGCCAGTAGTAAGTTTTTTCCGGTTCAAGCTGAACCGGGTTAAAGTTCGTAACTCCCTGGGATGCTCCACCAGTGGCATTGGCCACGGTGTCATAATCCTCGCCAAAATATACAGTGTGCAACTTCGCGCCGAAGCCGGCCGACCAGCTAAGAATCAGGTTTTCCGAGCTGACGAAGTAATTCCCGTTCCCGGGCGCGGGATTGTATGCCTTCTTTGGCGGAACCGTAAAGCTCCAGATTCTACCCTTCCACAGGCTGTCCGGGTTTGTATCGTTGACCTCATCAATACGCCAGTAGTAGGTTGTTCCCGGGGCAAGGCCGTCCGGATATGCATATCCGGGGAAGCCGGCGATGTAAAACGGCGTGGTAAGATTGGCACGGAACGTATCGCCGGCACCATCATTAACATCGTCGAAATTCTCACCCAGATACACATCATGCGAAGCCGCAAAATCCCCGGCTTCCCACGAAAGGGTGACCCAAGTGTCCGTATATAAAGCGCCGTCTTCCGGGTCCGGACTTCCGGCGAGCGGGCTTTTACTTGCAAGGTTTGTTAGAAACCAGTTGTTAATCCATTCACTTATAACTTCGCCGCGTAAGTCAGTGTCCACATCGGCCACCTGGAAGAAGGTGCCTATGCGACCACCTGTAACCGTATTGACAATAATAGCCGGGTCAGCGTTTGCGCCGTCAGCGCTTTGACCAAGAATCAATTCAGCTTGCCAATCAGTACCTTGAAATTGATCGAGAAACCATGGGCGGGTAATAGTCGCACCCTGGTAGGATGGAGTGTATTGACGTCCATCGGCTGTGGGAGTCATAGGTATGCCTGGATCGCCCCACATAGTCGCGGGAATGTCCATCATTGTCTGTAATCCTTCAGCGGCATTTGTTCCGGCACCATTTACGACGTAGAAAATGTAGTCACCGGTGTTAATAATAACATTACCATCATCCAGGAATAATTCGGCTATTGAGTCATCAGCCTGAGTATTACCGGGGGCATAAATAGTGTCCGGGAACTGTCCGCAAAGAATTAAAATGTCTGCAGCACCATCGCCTGTGTGGTCTGCTACCCAGGCAGCAAGGGCATCCTGGTCATTTGCGGTGAATTGTTCAACAGAAAGATCTGTTACGTTGTCGGCAATATCCTGCATTTCGCGGTCAGCGGTAGCTTGCGGCCACCAGCCTGACTGTGTTGAAATCGCTATGTCAGAAGCCATGGCCGCAGTACAAAATACAAATGCAACTACAAATGCCAAAACTAAATTTTTCATTTTTTTCTCCTGATTATAACTGAAAATTGATAGGAAATTCCGCTCCGGCTACATGCCAAAACGACTGATACTAATTTTGCTTCTTTAGACAATAATTATCTGGAAATGGTTTTTCCACCTAATGCTGCCTCCTTCCTTAAACGGCCAATATTAGCACTTATCTAACTAAAATGTGACAATAAACTGTAGAATTTCTTCTGCTGCAAAGAGGAAACTACAAACGTTTCTATTTAATTCCCTTATAACAAATTTGCTGCCCTGTCGTCAAGGAAAATTGCTCTTTCATCCAGTCAAATAATCGGGGCCTATGCCGTAATGATTGGCATAGGCCCCGAAATCATACAAAACCTACTGTCATTTCCACAAGAGCGGTTTTACTATTCAGCAACTTCTCTCGGCTGATACAGCCGGATGTCATCGAAGTACATCTTGCCCGAACCGCCGGGAATTGTCATGTTGCCCTGGGTTCCCAGGCCAATCGCAATCCTGTCAACGTTGGTCAGAGTTATACCCTGATCGGCAAGAGCCTGAAGCGGGATGATCCACTCGGTCCATGTGTCGATGTTCGCCGCGGCCGGATCGTTGTTAACCACCACCGCGGGCGCTCCGGCACTGTTCGATACGGCCACATATAGCGGCTCAGCAGCGTTACTCTCGATGCCAATATCCTGATGCGCCCACTGCGGACTAACCGTCCCGGTAGTCGT
>DQCG01000678.1 GCA_003533825.1 Phycisphaerales bacterium | reverse complement strand
GCCGAAGAAGCAATCGTACCGATAGATTTGTTTTGGAACCAGATTACTTCCCTTAGCTTGCTCGAAGCTTTGACCTTTATCTCTTTCGGAGTGGTTTGCCTGTTCTACGGCTGGCGCGTCTTCAGGGTCCTGGTAGTCATCAATTTTGCGCTGCTGGGCATGATCCTGGGAATGGCAATCACCGAGAAAATCGTCGGCCTGAACAACCAGTTCGCAGGCGGAGTCGTAGGCATGGTAATATTGGCGGTCCTCTCCGTGCCGCTGATGCGCTGGGCCGTTTGTTTATTAGGAGCGGTAGCCGGCGGAATACTCACATCCGGAATATGGTACGCCTGCGGTCTGACCGAAAGGTACATCTGGGCCGGCGGGCTTGTCGGGGTTGTGGCCGGCGGGATGATATCCTTCATCATTTTCAAAGCCGCCGTAATATTATTTTCAAGCCTGTGGGGCAGCGGTTTGGTTGTGATCGGGTCCCTTGCGCTGTTATACCTCTATCCCAAAACATCGATTAAAGTCGAAGAGCTTGTATTCTCTCTAAAATGGTTTTTACCCGTGGTGCTTTCGGCGCCGACCGCAATAGGTTTCGTCCTACAGCACAAATTCCTGAAGACTTCAAAAGACTATAACCTCTAACCGTAATAGGCTCCTAACAAACAGCCCATCGCATCAACGGTACGGAGAGGACCGCCAATATTACTCCTTGTGCCGAACAGGATTGGTAAACATCCCTAATTTATCCCATCCGAAATGAATGGTTAAAATCTAATCTTTTGTCGGAGCGCTAAAATACTGAAAAAATTCCGAATCGCTCGGCAAAACGATAGTTGTCTCTTCACCGAGTGACTTCTCGTAAGCTTCCAAAGTCCGGACAAACGAATAAAACTCAGGATCCATTTCAAAAGCCTGGGCATATATTTTGATAGCCTCGGCGTCACCTTCACCGTTCAGTTTCTCGGCATCTCTGTAACTTTCGGCAAGCAGGATTTTCTTTTCCTTGTCCGTCTCGGCCCTGGAATCCATCTTTTGCATATTTGTGATACACTGACCAAGGAGAAGTAAAGGGGTACGTCATAATTTCTGTCTGAAAGCGCTGGGGCGGCAAGGCCAGAAAGAATCGAACCCGGAGCGAATATTTCTCTTGATCTTTTGATTCCGACAGGCGTATGATGGAGTTTACTTTGTAACCTTATTTTTTTTACGGGGCTAATTATGGAACTGCGAGATATTTTAGAAAGAATGCAGCAACCTCCCAGGATGAATTACCAATCAGTGGGATGGAAGTGGTTTGTAGTAGCAGCGGTTGTTGTCGTGGCCGCCGGCGGATTGAAGATGTCGGTCTACACTGTGCCCACCGACTCTGCGGGCGTGGTTCAGAGGTTCGGACGCTACAACCGGACGACGGAGCCTGGGATACATCTCAAGATGCCTTTTTGGATCGAGTATGCAGTCGCGGTCCCGGTCAAGAAAGTGCAGAAAGAGGAATTCGGTTTTCGGACCTTGAAGGCAGGCGTGGACACGCAGTACTTAGGCGCAGAGGAAATCGACGCCCGACGCTCGAACGCCGAGGATTTGATGAGGCTGATAAGAGAGAGCGGAGAAAGAGTCTCACGAAGCACAACGAGTCAACTGGCCGAGAGGGCCAAGGAGATACTCCGAGGCGAATACGTGATGCTCACCGGGGATCTAAACATAACCGACGTCGAGTGGATTGTTCAGTACAAGATAAAGGACCCCCAGAGCTATTTGTTCAACATACGCGAGCCGAGGCAGACGATCAGGGATGCGAGCCAGGCGGTAATGAGGCAGCTCATCGGCAATGGCAGCGTAGACGAAGCGATAACCATTGGAAGAATCGAATACGAAATCTCGGCCAAAGAAGCTTTGCAAAAACTGCTCGATGAGTACGAAACCGGAATCCTCATCGTCACCGTCAAGCTTCAATCGTCGAATCCGCCCCAGAAGGTCAGGCCGGCTTTCAACGAGGTGAACAAGGCCCTGCAGCAGAAGGAAACGAGAATCAACGAGGCGATGAAGACCTACAACGAAGCGGTGCCGAAATCAAAGGGCGAAGCAAAGAAGGTGATCGAGTCGGCTAAGGGTTACGCCGCCGAGAGGGTCAACCAGGCAATGGGTGACATCGCAAAATTCGAAAAGATATACGCCGAGTACATCAAGGCCCCCGACATTACCAAGCAGAGAATGTATCTTGAGACAATGTCCAAGGTCCTGCCGCTGATACCTGAGAAATGGATAATCGAGCAGGGCGGTGCCGAAGGCGGGATATTAATGAGGCTCAATCTTGAGAGCGACAAGAGTTCAGAATGAACGCCTTGAAAATAAGCCGGGACATGCCGGTACAAGGGAAAGGGAATAAAATGACTCGTATTATCATTACAATAGTGATCCTTGTGGTTCTGCTCATCTTACTGTCGGCGTCGATGTACGTGGTGGATCAGACGGAGCAGGCGGTGGTGACCCAGTTCGGCAAGCCCGTCAGGGTGATCGTCAACCCAATCGAGGGTCGAAACAAGGACCAGGTACTCGCCGAGCTGAGAGAAAAATACGCGAAAGAGGGAATAGACGTCACCGAGGGTGCGGGATTGCACTTCAAAGCGCCTTTCATACAGAGCGTGCGCAAGTTCGAGAGAAGGCTGCTGCGATGGAACGGCTACCCCGAGCAGATTCCGACCAAGGACAAGAAATACATCCTAGTCGACTGTACGGCGAGGTGGTACATCAAAGACCCCCTGCAATTCTTGCGATCGGTCGGCATCGAAGAGCAGGCCCACGGCAGGCTCGACGAAACCGTCAACCCTGGAATGAGAAACTCCATAACCAAGAGAGACCTCATCGAGATAGTCCGGACGGACAACCGCGAGATGAGAGTGGCCGAGGAGGAGTTGCGGGAGACCACCCAGGTGAGCCCGGTAACCGAGGGCAGACTCGTGATTGTCGCTGAAATCACAGAAGCCGCGAGAAAGGCCTGTGAGGTTTACGGCATAGGCATCCACAGCTCCGGCGTCTTGATCAAAGGGCTCATCTATGTCCAGGATGTCAAGGACACGGTCGAAAAGAGAATGATCGAGGAAAGGCAGAGGATCGCGAAGAAATACACCTCCGAAGGCGAGGGCGAATACGAGAAAATCATGGGCGACAAGGAGCGGGAAGTCAAAACGATCCTCTCGGAAGCCTATAAGACTGCACAAGAGATTGAAGGAGAGGCCGACGCAAAGGCGACGGAGATCTACGCCAAAACCTTCGGCAAAGACCCCGGCTTCTACAGATTCTGGAAGACTCTCGAATTGTACGAGAAACATTTAGCCGGAGAGAAAACCCGATTGATCCTGGGCACTGACAACAGCCTTCTCGAAATGATCAAAGGCGACATACTGAAAACCGAAGACGCACCGGCAAGTGACAGCGCGTTGCAGTAAGACGCGCGAAAGGTCTGGAAAAGTGCTTTTCATCAAGGGAATTCCGGGGCCACCATACTTAATTCCAGCCGATCTCTGCGTCCCAAAGCGTAAGAGATAAAGGTCAGGTCTATCTTATTGCTATTATTGATAGGTTTTTTGTGTTGTAGTATAGGAGTGGCATGCATACGGTAAGTCGTTTAGTGGTCCAGGAGAATAGTCGGTCTAAAGCACGCGGAAGTTGTGGTGCAAACTTCTGAACGCAAATAGATAAACCTGCTACCTTTTCCCTTTAGTCATAATTTTGGAACAACTTGACGATCTCCGGCATAAAAACATCAAGCGTTTGATACTTATCCCGCTGCTTTTCATATTGGCCGAGCAATTCCGAAAGCTCTTTGGTCCAGTGGAATCCGCGACTGATATGATAATTCGCAGTCCGCTCTGCCCGTTCCCTGCCATCGTTAGCCATCGCGTAACGCACTTCACACGCCCTTACCAGTGACTCTCGCATCATGGTCCGCCAGGTAGAGGCCAAGGCCATCCGAAAGCTCCAGCACCCCGTCCGAGCCCGAAAACTCGAAGGCTTCATGGACCACAAGACGGCGTAGCGGTCCCCTCATCATCCCGAGCGCAGTCGAGGGATCTAATTAGGGCTTGCTGAACAA
>DQCG01000231.1 GCA_003533825.1 Phycisphaerales bacterium | reverse complement strand
AAAAATGTTCCCCGCAAGCATTTTAGCCGCCGGATCGTCTTCTGTTCGGCCGGTAATATCCATCTGACAGAAGAGCATCATTCCATTGCCCTCGCGGTACTCCATCAGCGGGCTGTACTGCAGGCTGTAGCCGCCGTCGATAATCGGCAGAAAATCGCCGCACGCTGGCTTCTCGATCAGCACCGAGGCAACGTTTCCGCGATTGCCGCAACGCCAGAGCCGCGTTACAGGTATGCCGCACCACTGGACGGTCGGGCCGTAGCGGGGCCGCATCTCGTACTTCAGGCGAGAGGGCGTGGTTGTCGCCTCACCTCGCCAATTGCAGAGGTGCTCGGCACCAATGCCGGCCAGTAGCGGATGATCGGGAATGCGCTTGAATATCTGTCGCAGACCGTACTGGGCTACGCGGAATCCGAATCGTCTCTCCAGCACGTCCGCGGTCTGCTCGAACAAAAGTACCTTAAAGCCGTCGCGCACGCGAGTGATATCCGGCGCCGGGCTATCGGTCGTTAAAGCGGACTTGCCGACTATGAGAGTATCGTATGCCGCCAGGTCGGTGTTCGCATCCACGAGCCGGTACCGGATTCCCATCCCGTCCAACAGCTTTCGGGTCTGTCCGTTCGGGTCGAACAGCGCAATCTTGCTGCCCACCCGGACAGGTTTTGGCTGCGGCATGATATCGATTGGGAACGAATCGGTCTGAGTCTCGCCGCTGTCGAAATTGAAGGTCGCTCTGAGCTCATACTTGCCGGGGGCCGTTCCAGCCGGTAATTCAAAGCTCAACGGAATTAGATGCTGCTGTCCTGTCGGTATGGTGATGTTCTTTTTGCCGGCGATTTTCCCAGGCAGGTCGAACGACCACTCACAATCGCAGTTAATAGTTTCGCGGGAGTTGTTTATAACGATGAGCTGTTTTTCGAGAGTTTCGCCCGGCAGGAAGTTATGGTCTTTACTTGTGAAAACTCCCGGCTTGCCGCCGATATACCCCAACAGCGGCCGGTTATGGCGAATCAGGGCCTGGGCTGCGGTCGTGGCAATCCAGTCCGAGCGTTCGAAGGCAAGGTCTATACGCTCGTATTGCTGCCCGATGTAGTCCGGGCTGAATCCCGGCCGTTGCAAATTTTCCCAGTCAACCTGTAAATCCTTGCGGCTCTTGTCGACGCCATCCCGCAGAGTCCAGTAGTGCCCGTGAGACCACGGGGAGATTGCCGAGACCCCCCATGTGCGAAATGCCCGCCAGTTGTCGGTGAAGTACATTGCATAGATGTCATAACGTTCGGCGAAAATGCTCGAACCGACAGAATGGGGATAATCCCATCGGTGCCAGAGCCTGCCGGACCGGAACCGCTCAGCCTCCCAGCGTAAGTTTCTTTTCTCCATCTCACTAATTCGGTATGCACTGTCTCCGTAGAACTGAGAATTCCATTCCGCCATGCAGAACTCCCACGGCACGACGGCGCTGCCGAACTCCCTTTTGCCCTTGTACCACCCACGGTACATCGTCCAGTCCCATGGGAACGGTACGCTGTACTCGCACGTGAAAAGCGGCTTGACGCCCGCCGTTGCCCAGTGTCCGAACCAGTCGGACATCTCCTGGATCGGGGCGAAGTTCGCATAGAAGTTGCTCGTGTGCATAGGGCCCAGGTTTCCTGAAGCGTGGTGATAGACGATGCGGCCCGGGTCCAGTTTCGTTACGATTGCTTCGGCGCGTCTGGCGCGTCCGGCGTTTCTTTTAGACCACGTGTCTCGTGGATTTTGGATCCCGTCTATCATATCCGGATTCATGTCCTCGCTGTATCCGGTCGCGTTATGGCTCATAGAGTAGAATACGACCGATGGATGATTTTGCGCTGCCCGTACATAAAATTCTGCGTGCCGTGCGTAGCCGTTTGCCTTGTCGGCATCGGGCATCTCCCAGTCGTAATGGGAAAAGTGCGGTTGGGAGAAGGCAACGAGCATCCCCACGTCGTCGGCGGCTCTCAGTATCTCCGCAAAGCTCAGATGTGAGCCCGGCTGGCAGCCGTAGTTGTGGGTATAGACGAAGTTGATTCCGAAACTCTTGAGCCGCTCCATGCTCTCGCGGGCGGCCTCATAGTTGGCCAGTGCGGCACCGATCTGGGCATTGTCAAGCGGCACGCAGGATAGAAATATGCGTGTGCCGTTCAGGAAGAAGTCCCGGCCGTCGATCCAAAATTCGCGGAAGCCGAAACGCGCCGTCTCTGCGACGTCAATGACCTTTACGCCGGCCTCCAGAAGCGAGAGATTAAGATTATATATATTTTCAGGTGTATGGATGTCCCAGAGTCTGTTGGGCTTGAAGGTTTTGGTAAATGCAATGCGGCTATCCTTTAAGTCACCGGCCTCGAAGAGTTTGCTTGTGAACTCCGCTACGCTGCGGCCGTTATCAGCGATCTGGGCACTCAGGGCGTACTGAGTATCTGCGGCCAGGCCGTCCAGTGACGCGTCGAAAGTAATCTGCCACCTGCGTACCGACGTATCCACCTTCACATCGCCGATGTGCTCATTCCGGGGTGTGCTGACGAGGTAAACGTCGCCGCACAGGCCTCGCCGAGCTACCGAGCCGGTCACCTCTTTGGCCGAGGCGGTATCGATATACGAGAGCATGACGCCCTTGAGCGGCATGGCGATAACAAATATGCTGAGAACATGTGTAGATCCCGGGCGGCAGGCGGTCGTGATGTCAAGCTCTCCGCCGGGAAAGACGATGGCCCCGACATTCCGGCCGTCAAGGTAAATGGTAGCGTGGGAATTTACGTACTCGGCGCGAATGGTGATGCGCCGGCCGGCCCATTCGCTGGGAATGGTGATTTTACGCTGGTACCACGCCGACGTGATGCTGCGCAGGCGCCTGTCCTTCCAGCTTGGATGGGCGTGGACTGTCTGGGAATCTTTCTGCATATAATCGGTGATACCCGGCCAGCTCCCAGGGACCTTGAAGCAGCCCCACTTATCATCCGGTACGGCGTTCGTTTCCCCGTCGGCCGGCTGCCATTGCCACAGGCCGTTGATGCATATCCGCTCGCGCGTGGGTGTTGAGAGGCGATACGCTTTATCAACGTCCCAGACTGCTTTCACTCCTTCGGGCAACTGTACTGCATCGCTATTCTGAGATACGCTTGGTGCTACAAACGCGGTGGTACATAAGATGATGATGAACAAATGATGTAGTAATGGTCTCATTTCACTTACCTTTCGAACATTGCCTCTCACTGGCTTAGCGGCGGACTCAACTGCTTGATGAAAATGCGGTGGAACTGGAGAAGAGATGCACCCCATTCTCCGTCTTTCCGGTCGCCATGATGCTGCAGCGCAATCGGTCCCTCGGCAGGTATGCCGGGCAGCCGGGCGTTATCGAGGACCGGCCAGCCGTTGAGTGTCACCGTCAGGCGGTCGGCCTTCATAATGATATGAAAAGTGTTCCATTGACCAATCGGCCGATCCGCCCAGACCTTCGGTGTCACACCGGCTCGGACCTCGGGCGAAAACGCCGGGTCGGTACGATATCCCCACACCTCACCGGAACCGACCGGCCAGCACCAGATGTTCACCTGAGACTTGTGCCGGCCGCGGAGAAATATCCCCGAATCCGTGTTTGGGACCTCTATCAGAACGTCGCTGCCGGAATCGTCCTTTTTGTACGTCCCATCGGGCAGAACAATTTTAGCTGCCCGGTTTATATAAGGACTTTCCTTGATCCGCCAGTCCACCAGCAACTCGAAGTCGCCATAGCTCCCTTCGGTCCACAAATTCCTGTCGCCCGATCCCTCATGGGGGTTGCAGTCGATAACTCCCTCGACGACTTGCCAATCCCGGTTGTCGGGCTGCCGTACTTCCCAGCCTGTCAGGTCGATGCCATTAAAGAGCGGCACGAATCCATCCGGCACGGTTTGATTCTGTCCGGGTGCGGTAGCCTGCTCGTGGGCGGGTGTTTGGCGGCATGAAACTGCCGCCGGGAGGATGGCTGCAGAAAGCAGCAGGTTTAGTATGATGCGCATGATGACGTTCCTTTCATTATTTCTCTTGCTTAAAACCAACGAAAATGATAATAGCACAGCGGAATATATCGTTCAAAGAAAATCAGATGTCGGGCTTTTTAGAAACATATTAACAAGCTGGTGCATTTATTCTTGAATCAAGGTGAAAAGGAGAATTGACATGCGATTATCGAGACCCCTCAGTATTGTGATGTTATTAGGAGTGATTATTATCAACACTTCAGGTTGTGTCGGCCCGACAAAGGCCCCGCTGAATCCGGCTCCGGGGCAATGGCGGGGGCTCCATCTGCTCAATTATCGCTCAGATGAGGCGCTCGATGGCCTTGCAAAAGACATTCCGGGGCTCGCAGAGATGGGAGTCAATGTGTTGATACTCGAAGTCAACTTCGGTTTCGAATATCAATCGCACCCCGAGCTGCGTATGGGCCGGAATCCCGTTACGCGCGAAGGAGCACGCAGATTCGTAGAAACCTGCCGCGAGAACGGCATCCGGCTCATTCCCCAGTTCTCATGCCTTGGGCATCAATCCTGGTCGAAACAGACTTTTCCGCTGCTCACGAAATATCCGGAGCTGGATTTGACGCCGGGCGCTTTTGCCGGTAATGAAGGGATTTACTGCCGTGAATGGGACCCGCTCAATCCGAAGGTTTATGAGATTGTATTTCCCATGCTCGATGAGCTGCTCGATGCGTTCGACGCCGATGCCATGCACGTGGGCATGGACGAGGTCTTTCTGATTGGCTCGGAACACTCACCTTCCACGAAGGGCAAAGATCCGGCGAAGGTCTTTGCCAAAGCGGTGAACGATTTGCACGAGCACCTGGTCAAACATCGCGGCGTGGGAATGCTGATGTGGGGCGACCGGTTCATCGACGCCGAGGTTTATAAGTACGGTAAATGGGAGGCCTCGGCAAACGGGACTGCCCCGGCTGTGGATATGGTTCCCAAAGACATTATCATTTGCGACTGGCACTACGAGCTGCGGGAAAGTTATCCGTCGGTGCCGATGTTCCTGGAAAAGGGCTTCCGCGTGCTGCCGGGCGGGTGGAAAAAGGTCGATGCAACAAAGGCGCTGATTCGGTACAGTCGGGACCGGAAGAATCCGAAGATGCTGGGCCACCTTTTCACAACGTGGAGCGGCCGGAAAAAATGGAGCGAATTTCCGCCGCTGGTCGAGGGGCTGAAGCTGCTCGAACAGGCCGGGAAAGACCGATATGAACAATAGCAGTGAGATCCGTCAACCTGAGACGAGAGTGCCGGTCGATGCCGACAGCGTCGAAGAGGAATTATTGCCAGCCGGGCCGATAAATCGTATTGCCTCGGTTGATGCGCTGCGCGGCTTGGTGATTCTATTGATGATCTTTGTCAATGATGTCGCCGGTGTCAAAACCGCGCCGGCTTGGCTTAAGCATGTAAGTGCCGAGGCCGACGGCATGACCTTGCCGGACATGGTTTTTCCCGCCTTTCTGTTCATAATGGGAATGTCAGTTCCGCTGGCTATGGGCCGGGCACTGGCCCGCGGCCTATCGAGGAAAAGACTTCTGGCCAAAGTCCTGGTGCGAACCATTACACTGCTGGTAATGGGCGTGCTGATGGTCAATATGGAACAGCATAACCCGGGCTACCGGGGCTTATGGGGTCTGCTGGCATATCCGGCTATTTTCATGGCTTTTATTGTCGTACCGCCGGGCCCGGAACGGAGGCGAAAGATATTCCTGATCGTTCGTGTAATCGGTTTTGTCGCGCTCGCCGTGCTAGCACTGTTCTATCGTACGGCCGACGACAAACACCTGATCCTTGGGCCTATTTTCGATCAGAGCGACACTGTCTGGCTGCGTCATTCGTGGTGGGGCATCCTGGGTCTGATAGGCTGGGCGTACCTGGTGACATCGCTGATTTACCTGGTTCTTGGGCGGCGGCGAGAATGGTTGATCGGTGCAGCAGGGCTGCTGGCAATGCTGTACGTAGCCGATCACGAAGGGCTGTTCTCACGCGTCGATTCAAGGGCATGGCTGGCATGGGCGGCGCCGGTCATAAGGCAAATCCAGCGGCTTGTCGAAGGTTTTGGCGCACATGTATCCATCGGACAATCCCTTGGCTCGCTCGCATCGATTTCGATGGCGGGCTGCTGCCTGGGCGCCATCCTGCTGCCCGGCTCAGGGATTCGGACACATGCCGAACGCTTAAGGTGGACTATTACGTACGGAATCGGCCTGACTCTGGCCGCGTTGCTGTTTGATCCGCTTTATGGCATCAACAAGATTAGGGCAACACCTGCGTGGTGCTTTTATTGTGCTTCCCTGACTACGTTGGCGTGGGCGGTGTTATATTGGATCATGGACGTGCGCAAGTATCGTGCGTGGAGCCTGATCGTACGGCCGGCCGGGATGAATCCGTTAACGGCCTACATCCTCCACCCCTGGATTTTTATGATTACCGGTTTTCTGAATCTACCGATTTGGTGTTACAAGAGCAGCGAGTTACCTGTGATTGTTGCTATCATTGGTTGCTTAACGGTGGCGTTTGCTGTAGTCGGCCTGACAGGACTAATCGACAGGTTGGGCTGCCGCATGAAGGCATAATTAGGGCTTGCTGTGTAG
>DQCG01000323.1 GCA_003533825.1 Phycisphaerales bacterium | reverse complement strand
AATCATGGACTGGAGGTCAACGGCTACAAGCAGTATCTTTCAAGCCCTTATACCCGAGTGGAACTTTCCCCATCTCAGCATTGATGGCTAAGGTGACGCAAACGGGATTATCCGTGTTGCGCGTTCACGCATTGCCGATGAGAGTCAGGCCGTGAATATACTACTTCCGCTTCTGTGCAAACATCCAATCCCAGGCATCACTGGTCTTATCGCACTTGTCGCTGGCATAGTACGTCACAACTGCCTGTCCATTACGAGCCGTTTCGGTACGTAGCTCTTTGCAGACAATGAAAGAATAGAACGACCATATGCAATGCCGCTCGTTTCAATGTTAGAAAATACGGTAACTTCAATCATGAAAAGAGGTTCGATCTCTGACTGTAAAACAGCCAAAACAGTGCGTACCGTTTTAAAACGGTAGTCCAATTGGAGCCAGTTCTGAGGGGCCATGGAGACTTGCTCGGCAGAGATGAGTGGCCCCATTCTTCGGTGAACTGTTTACTTCGCCCATTTCACGGGGTCGCCCGCAAGTTCGTTGAGGTACATCTCAAGATTGGTGTAGCTGTCCGCGGACAGATTCGTCTTTTTGCCGTCATCCTTGTTCGAGGGATCAAGGCCATGCGCCTTTTCCCACGCATCCGACATGCCGTCATGGTCGGAGTCCACGGGAGTTGAGGCGCCTTTGAGATTCGGCCATCCGCCAACATCACTCGGCGTAGTAATGATACCATCTTTTCCACAAGTTGCCGTACCCTTACGGACTTCTTCGATAATACGTCCGTCAACACTATCGCGATTAGGCTTTGAGCAGCCGGTATGAGCAAGAATAGCACGGTAGGCAGCTTCTGGGATCTGCTGATTAATAGCCATCGCAGGCCATGGTTTGTTCAGTCGTATGTAATTGCTGCCGTCTATTCCCTCCCAGTTATTGGCGGTAACCGCGGGATAGCCCTCTACCACGTTGTGCGCAACATACCAACTGCCCTTGTCGTCACCGGCACGCGCGGAAGGTTCGGCGACTCGGTCCTTTACCCCGCTGTCAGTTGCAGGCCCCGGCTTGTAGTAATTGGCGATCATGTTGATGGTGGAGAATTCAATCGGCGGCTTGCGCCTGTCGCCCCCTTGATGAGCTTCGGCGCCATAGGAACTTTGATATCCCCAGTTGTACAGCACATTGTTTCTGTAATCGTTGAATCCGCAACCGGAGGCCCATCGCGGATTGCGACTGTCGTTGTGTGCGATCAGGTTGTGATGGTAAGTGCCATATTGATTTCCCCAGATGCCGCCAAATCTATGGCCGCTATCGCCCTTGGCGCAGGCTTCGGTGATCATGCACCATTGAATGGTGACGTTTTCGTTATGGTACAAGGACAGTATCTCATCGCTGCTCCAGCTGGTCGAGACATGGTCCACGATGATGTTCTTCTTATATCTGCCGCCTATTGCATCAGTTTCAACAGTGGGATTTGCCCTGACGCGGATATACCGGATAATCACGTCGTTGGCCCCGATGCCAAGACTTCCTCTAATGCAGATGCCGTCTCCCGGTGCAGTCTGTCCGGCAATGGTAATGTTGTCATTTCTGATACCGAACTTCCCGTCAATCGTGCCCGAAACTCTGAACACAACGGTCCTCGGCCCGGATGCGTCGAGGGCCTGCCCTAGGCTGCCGGGCCCGGAGGGCTTGAGAGTCGTGACTTCGTACACGGCACCGCCACGCCCACCCACGGCGTACTTCCCGTAGCCTTCGGCAGTAGGAAATGCCAGTTGCTGGGAATAGGCAGTACTCCCAACACTCATCAATAAGATAAGTGCCAAGACGGCTTTGGTGAGGTTTGCCATTTTCATGATTTTCCCTTTGTTCAAATTCCTATTGGTTTATTTGACTTTTGACGCTGCTATTCAATCTCGACAACCACCCTTTGATACCTAGTCAATGGCGGCGTACCCTTATCGGTTACCTCGCAGATAATGTGGATGGTCTTCCCTTTGCCGCCATGGCCGGGCACTGTGAATGAGGCGTCTTGTTTCCTGGCATTTACTATGTCAATGGCTCCCTCGTAGGTATTCGCCTGCTGATACTGCCACCATCGGTAGGTCAATTCGTCGTCGTCCGGGTCCGTGGTTCCGCTTGCACTGAGTGACACCTTCTGTCCGGGCTGAACCTTCAGGTCAAGGGCATGGGCCAGTTTGACCACCGGCGGATGATTTGCTTCCTTATACGATTTCACGCACCAGTCAGCTCGTGATGCAAAATCGTTTTGAAACGCCTCCATCCAACGCCAGATAGGTTTGAGATATGTTGTAAGCTCAGCGTCATTTTTGATTTTCTTCTTGATGCGGTTACGCCCCCAAGCATTACTCGTATACCATCTCCCCTCGGGATACGTGTAGCCCTCCTCGAGAACAGGATCAAGCCAGGTGTTGTCGCGGACTTTAACATAGCGGCCACCCCAACCACCCCAGTCGGGATTGTCCAGATTTCGCAATCCGATCGGGATTTCATGCATATACGAAGGTGAGTCGCCCTCGGATCTTAAATCTCCATCATCAAATCCCGACTTTTCCCCCTTCTTAAATGACTTGTACAACGCACACAGGGGACCGTGGTTCTTTTTGATGTTTTCATTCATCCACGACCCGACTAAGAACTTCTTTTGCTCTGCGGGTAAAACATCTTTCCAGAAGTACGCGAAGGCTACGAATTGATCAGAGATAATCGTCAGAATGTTATACTTTCCCCATTTGGGCTTAATGTATTCCTGATACGTCTTATCCTGCTCCCAGATAAAGAAAAAGCGACACTTCTTCGCAACGTAATCCATCTTATCCGGGTGGTCTTCTTCGATGGTTTTCAGGGCACGGGCGATAGTGTTCATACCACCCCAGGCTTGGAGCCAGATGGGATGGTCGTCTGTCTCGTCCAGGAGAACCTTGACAATGTGTTCCGATCCGGGAGTAACCTTTTTCATTTCACCCTCCTTGTCCACGTTTCCGAGGAACGTGATCGACTTAAGGTACTCCGGTGTAGGATAGCGACTGTCATGTTTAAGCAGATTGGGATGCACTTTTGCATAGGCTTCCAGGTATTTCACATACCAGTCATCCCCGGCCCATCTGTGATCATGCGCGTGGTATTGTGAACTCGTTGAGATAATACCCTCGATATCAAAATCATTGGCATAGAGCAGGCACCGGACGAAGGAACACTCGTCGTCAATCTCTGCGTCGCTTGTTACAATAACTCGCGGTATGACGTGTTCGGCAGAGCTAATTGAAACAACAAATGAAATCAAAAGCGCTACTGTCAATCGTACAACACTTTTCATATTTCCTGATAACTCCATGCGATTCTCCTTCTATTTGAAACAGTGGTGTAGCTCCCTGCTCCGGTTTCGGTCGACTGATCTTCTCAATCACTAACGACAATTCGACTGTCACCATCTGTTCAGCTACCACTTGCAGCCACGTTAAACAAAGCGGAAAATCAAATGATCTAATTATACTGGGGATTTAGCGAATTCCAAGTGATATCACCCTAAACTGCGACGATAGACAGAGCGTATGTAACGCCGCTCGTTTCAACGTTAGAAAAATACGATAACTTCAATCATGAAAAGAGGTTCGATCTCTGACTGTAAAACAGCCAAAACAGTATGTACCGTTTCAAAACGGTATAAAACGGCAGTAGGATATTTGGAGTGATTGTGTCGTAAAACACAAACTTTTTGATAGCAACGACTTACAACTCCCCGAGTAG